>JBKJLP010000454.1:0-4286 GCA_046596735.1 Mycobacteriales bacterium
TCCTTGCCGGTAAGGGAAAGTGCGTGTTCTACCAGCGGCCCGGGCCGGGCGCCGTACCGCTCGTTGGCCACGAATCCGCCGCCGCCGATCGCCAGGATGTTCATGCGAGCTCCTCCCTAGGTCAGCGCCCCCGGATCCCACCCGAGTCACGGTGGTCGCCGAGCACACAGGCATGCGCTGCAGCCTAGGTGCGGTCATCCGGGCGGGGCTGTGGACAAGCGACGGCACCGCGGGCCGCATCGCCCTAGCGTTCGCCCGGTGAGCGAGGTGTGGGCGCTTCCCGGTTACGACGTGCAGGCCGTGCTCGGCTACGGCGGGTGCGGCGAGGTCTGGCGCGCCGTCGAGCTGGCCAGCGGCGAGCCGGTGGCGCTCAAGCGGCTGCGCGCCGACGCTGACCCCGCTGCCGTCGCGGCGCTGCGTCGCGAGGCGACCGTGCAGGCCCGGCTCGACACGCCGTATGTCGTGCGACTGCGGGCCGTGCTCGGGGAGGACGCCTCGACGGTTCTCGTCCTCGACCTCGCCCAGGGCGGGTCACTGGCGGCCCTGCTCGGCTGGCGGGGGCGGTTGGATCCGAGCGAGATCGTGACCCTGGCCGCGCCGCTCGCCCAGGCGCTGGCCGCGGTGCACGCCGAAGGTCTTGTGCACGGTGACCTCACCCCCTCCAGCGTGCTGTTTACCGCCGCGGGGATGCCGTTGCTGGCTGACCTCGGTCTAGCCCGCCTCCGGTCCGACACCGGTGAGGCCCGCCGCACGGCCCGCTACGTCGATCCGGTTGTTGCCGCCGGTGGACTCCCCACTGCGGCGTCGGACGTGTGGGCGGTCGGCGCGCTCTGCCATCACGCACTGGCCGGCACGCCGCCCTACGGCGGCGAAAGGGGCCCGGACGTCCTGCGGGCCGCCCCCCGATCGCTGGTCGCCGCGATCGCGTCGGCACTGCAGGCCGATCCGGCGGCGCGACCGTCAGCGAGCGAGCTGGCCACAGCGCTGCGCCGCGCCCACGCTGCCGCTCCGCTGCGGCTAGCCCCGGCCGAAGTGGCGCCAGGTCTGGCCGGAGCCGCCGACCTCATACACGCCGGAGCCGAGGCGGCGCCGAGCGCGTGCGCCCGGTGGATGCGGCGGACGCAGCCCCGGCTCGTCGCGGCGGTCCTTGCCGCAGGCCTGGTTACGCCGGCGGCGCTGGGCGGCTGGTTCTGGGGTCGCGGCGCTGCCCCCGACGACGCGTCCCTGGCGGCACCCGCGATGGCAGCAGCCCCGGCGGCCGACCCATCGCCCCCGCTACGTATGGCGAGCTCGGGCTGGCGACGTGAGCTGGAGCACCTCGATCGCTTGCGGGCCGACGCGCTGGAGGCTGCCGACCCCGACTGGCTGCGCGAGGTCTACGCCGAGCAGTCGACCCCCCTCGCTACCGACGTGCGCCTGGTCGAGGGACTTCGCGATCGAGGGAGGCGGGCCGTCGGCGTCCGCCACGTGTTGCTCAGCGTCACCGTCCGGTCGGTCAGCGCTGGATCGGTGCGCCTTGAGGTCGAGGACCGGTTGTCGTCCTACGACGTCATCGACAGCGCAGGCAAGGTCGTCGAGCACGTCGAGGGGCGGCCGGCCGCGCGCTGGCACGTCGAGCTGACCCGTGCCGGCACGCGCTGGCGCATCCGCCAGATCAACCGCTTCTAGCGCTCGTGGGCCGGAGCTCGGGTTGGGCTCGCGACCCTGACGGCCAAGACGTCACCCGTTTGCCGCTCAAGGAAGACCGCAGTGCTGCCGATAGTCCACATGGCCGATGTCTTTGTGCCACCGTCCGGGCATGATGTCCGGCATGTCCTCGAGCACCGCCTCCTCCCTTGTCGTCGCTGTCGCTGTTGCCCTGGCAGCGTTGACCGGCCCGGTGCCCGCCGCTACTGCGGCCACGACGCCCGACCCGACCGTGGTCGCGGTCGGCGACATCGCGTGCTCACCGGCCGACGTGCCCGATGCCACGTCGTGCCAACAGGCCGCCGTGGGTGACCTCGTCGGTCGCCTGGCTCCGCAGCAGTTCTTGACGCTGGGCGACCACCAGTACCCAGCGGGGAGTCGCGAGGACTTCCAGCAGTCCTACGACGTGAGCTTCGGCCGCTTCAAGGACATCACCCGGCCGGTTCCGGGAAACCACGAATACCAAACACCCGGTGCGTCGGGCTATTACGACTATTTCGGAGCCCGAGCCGGTGACCGTACGCAGGGGTGGTACTCCTACAACGTTGGTGCCTGGCACGTGATCGCGCTCAACAGCGCCTGCGACCAGATCGGCGGATGTCAGGCCGGATCGGCCCAGGAGCAGTGGCTGCGCACAGATCTCGCCGCCAACCCGACCGCCTGCACCCTCGTGCAGTGGCACCGGCCGCGGTGGTCCAGCAGCCCGAGGTACGGCTCCGACCCGGGCACCGGCGCCCTTTTCCAGGCGCTCTACGACGCCGGGGCCGACGTCGTGCTGAGTGGGCACGTGCACGCCTACGAACGCATGGCGCCGCTCGACCCGGCAGGGGAGGTCGACCTCGCGAGGGGTGTCCGTCAGTTCACGGTCGGCACCGGCGGCGTCGACGTGTACCCCTTCGCCGGGTCGCGCATGAACGCGTCGGAGTCGCAGTTCGACGCCGGCTTCGGGGCCCTGCGCCTCACCCTGCGGACCGGGGGTTACGCCTGGCAGATGGCGCGCACGAACGATGTCGTCGTCGACGCCGGTGAGGCTCCCTGCAGCGGGAGCGGCCGCGTCGACACCCTCGCCCCGAGCGCCCCCACCAACATCGTGGCGACGCCCTCAGCGGATGGCCGCCAGGTTGCGCTCAGCTTTGCTGCCGGACGCGACGACTCCGGGTCCGTCGCGCACCGCATCACCCGCGACGGCGTGCTCGTGGCCACGATCGGCGACGCCGGTCCGTGGACCGATCTCGCCGCCAAAGCCGGCGCGACGAGCACCTACACCGTCACCGCTGTGGACCCAGGCGGCAACGCCTCAGCAGCGGCCAGCGTCACCGTCATGGTGCCGGCGGGAAGCACGCGCGCGATCCGGGCGTCCGAGGACAGCTTTGTGGAGGCCGCGGTGCCGACGGCGACGCACGGGGCCGATGCCCGGATCGTCGTCGACGGCAGTCCGCGCACCGACGGTCTGGTCCGCTTCGACGTACCGGCCGACTGCACCCCAGCCAAAGCCTCGCTGGAACTGACCGTGGGGACGACTGCGGACGACGACTCTGACCACGGCGGCACGGTCTACCGCACCGGCACGGCCTGGTCTGCCTCGACCGTGACGTGGAACAGCGCACCCGCCGCCGGAGCGGTCCTCGGGACCTTGGTGGCCGGTGCCTTGGCCCAAACGGTGGCGCTGGACGTCAGCAGCGCCGTCGTACAACCGGGTCCGGTGGCCTTCCGGGTGATCGGCGGGAGCACCGACGGCGTGCGCTACCAGTCTTCTGAGGCGTCTCTTGCCCGGGGGCCACAGCTGGTGGTGCAGTGCACCGCAGCCACGCCGAGCACCCCTGACACCACAGCACCGGCTGCACCGACGGGCGTCACGGCCGTTGAATCCGCGCCGGGGACCGTCGGCGTGCGGTGGACGGCGGGCACCGACGCTGTCGGCGTGGTCGACCACCGGGTCTTGCGCGACGGCGTCGTCGTGGCGACAGTGCCGACGGGGTCGGGCACGTCCTGGACCGACACGGGCCTGACAGCAGGCCGGACCTACAGCTACACCGTGACGGCTCGAGATGCCGCCGGCAATGAGTCGGCCCCGTCCGCCGCGAGCCCGGTCACCACCCAGGCCGTTGCGGCAGTCTCGCGGGTGCTCGCCACAGATGACAGCTCCATCGAGGAGGCCGCGCCGGCCCTCGCCGACGGTTCGGCGACCCGGCTGGTCGCCGACGGGAGCCCGCGTACGGACGGCTTGGTCCGTTTTGAATCCCTGCCCTGTACGCCTGTGCGCGCGACCCTCGAGCTCACTGTGGGGACGGACGCCTATGACCTGTCCGACCATGGCGGGACGGTGCACGCGACGGGGTCGACCTGGCGCGAAGCCAGCGTCACGTGGGCGTCGGCGCCCGCCGCAGGCGCGGCTCTGGGCTCCCTGCCTGGCGCAGCGCTCGGGGCACGGGTCTCGCTCGAGGTGACGTCCGTCGTCACGAGCGCCGGACCCGTGGCCTTCCGCATCGTCCCGGGCAGCACCGACGGGGTGCGCTACTTCTCCTCCGAAGCCTCAGCCACGCAAGGTCCTCAGCTGCTGGTGGAGTGCGCCGGCTCGACGAGCACGCCGACGCCGACGC
>JBKJLP010000494.1:0-10743 GCA_046596735.1 Mycobacteriales bacterium
CAAGCAGCCGGGGAGCCTGGAGATGCTGGCCCGCAGCGCCGTCTCCCTTGCTGGTCACCCACTGCGCGCCGCGCGCCTGTCGTACGACCTGGTGAAGTCGGTGCCCGGGTTAGCGACCGGCCCAGCCATGCGACTGCCGTTCGTCGATCACGTGCTGCGACGTGATTCGAGCGAGCTGATCCTGGGCCCGACGGGGCTGCGGGCGCCCGGCACGCCGTTCAATAAATCGGTCAGTCCCCACCGCCGCTGGGCGTTCGTGAGCATGCCGTTCGCCGACGTCAAGGCGGTCAAGGATGCCCACGGCTGCACGGTTAACGACGTGGTGATGTCCTTGTCGTCCGGAGCGCTGCGCCGGTGGCTGCTCGATCACGATGCTTTGCCCGACGCGCCGTTGGTCGCTGGCGTCCCGGTATCCGTCCGCACCGAGAGCCAGAAGGGCACCGGTGGCAACCGGGTGTCGAGCATGCTCGCGCCCATTCCGACCAACCTGGCCGATCCGGTGGAACGGCTACGGGCGTGCCACCAGTCGATGCGCGCGGCGAAGGAAACGCACGGGGCCCTGCCGGCGGACATGCTTGCCGACGTGGCGCAGTTCGCGATGCCGGCTCTGGCTGGCCAGGCTGCTCGCCTCGCCGCGCGACTGCGGTTGGTCGAACGGATCAACCCGTTCAACCTGATCATCTCCAACGTGCCGGGCCCCAACATCCCGCTGTTCTATGCCGGCGCCCAACTGGTCGCCTATTACCCCCTGTCGGCCATCGCCGACGGGCAGGGCCTCAACATCACCGTGATGAGCTACGGCGGGCAACTGCACTTCGGCGTCATCGCCGACCGCGACCTGGTCCCCGATGTCGATCGCATCACGGGCTACCTCAGTGACGAGCTGGCGTTGCTGCTCGCCGCCAGCAAGCCCTCTCGCAAGCAGGCTGCTGGCAAGGGTCCCCAGAGTGTCGCCTCGGCCTGAGGTGGCGAACAGCCGTGTTTTGTTGCTTCGCGGGGTCAATGTCGGCGGGCATGGTCGGCTGCCGATGGCCGAGTTACGTGAGCTGCTCACCGACTTGGGGTGCAACGAAGCTGCCACCTACCTGCAGAGCGGCAACGCGGTCGTCAGGGGAGGCCCGCCGGATCTCGCCGGTCGGCTCTCCGAGCGGCTCGGCATCGCGGTCTTCGAACGCAGCGCGGCCGACCTTTCCGCCGTGATCGAGGCCAATCCCTTTTCGCACGTCGAGGACCCGACGAAGCTGGTCGTGGTCTTCCTTGACCAACAGCCCGAGCCCGCGGCGTACGCGGATCTGGACCCTGCCACCTTCGCGCCAGACGAGCTCGCGCTGGGCGACGGGGTGCTCTACGTCCACTATCCCCAGGGGCAGGGCCAGGCCACCCTGAAGCCGTCGGTATTCACCCGGCTGGGAGTCGTGGCGACCGCTCGCAACTGGCGCACGGTGCTTGCCCTCGCGCAGATGTCCGGCAACGACGAGCAGGATGAGCTCAGCCCGTGTGTGGCATCAGCGCATCCGGCGGGACGACCCCGAGCCGACCGGCCTGAAAGTCCTCAACCGCCTGCCGCAACTCGTCGCGGGTGTTCATGACGAACGGGCCGTACTGCGCGATCGGCTCACGGATGGGTTGTCCGCCGAGGAGCAGAACCTCGAGCGCGGGAGTGCGTGAATCCTGCTGCCCGTCTGCGGCCACCGTGAGACGGTCGCCGGCACCGAGAACGGCCAGCTGGCCCATCCGCACCGGACGGCGCTCGACACCGACGGTGCCGCTACCGGCCAGCACGTAGACGAGGGCGTTGTAGTCGGGGCGCCAGGGAACGCTGAGTTGAGCTCCTGCGGGAACAGTCGCGTGCGCCAAGGAAATCGGTGTGTGGGTGGACCCGGGGCCCGCGACGCCGCCCAACTCGCCGGCGATCAGGCGTACGAGAGAGGCACCGTCGTCGGACGCGAGCAGCGCCACGTCGGTGCCCTCGAGATTTTGGTACGCCGGGGGAGCGAACTTGTCCTTCGCCGGCAGGTTGACCCACAACTGAAATCCGTGGAACAGCCCGCCGCTCATGACGAGTTCGGCCGGTGGCGTCTCGATGTGCAAGATGCCGGACCCGGCGGTCATCCACTGGGTGCCGCCGTTCTCAATGACGCCACCGCCACCGTGCGAGTCCTGGTGCAGAAAGGTCCCGTCCAGCAGATAGGTGACGGTTTCAAACCCGCGGTGCGGGTGCCATGACGTGCCGCGCGGCTCCCCGGGCGCGTACTCGACCGCCCCCATCTGATCCATCATGATGAACGGATCCAGGTCGCGGTAGTCGACGCCGGCGAAGGCCATCCGTACCGGAAAGCCCTCGCCCTGCAGGCCAGAGGGCGCCGTGGTCACCGACCGGACCGGCCGCTCCACGTCACCCAGACCCGCAGCGGGCAACCGGGTCAGGCTCATCGGGTCTGCGGTCACGGCTGGCATGATGACTCCTTAGTTGAGAGCGAAACTACTTGCATAACCCGGCTGGAGCGTGGGCATTCCCGCGGCTGTCAGACTGCCGGTATGCCTGCGAACCCTGGCACGGCCGACCCCAGACGGCAGGTTCCTCGTACCGACGCTGTCTTGGCTGATCCCCGCGTGACCGCGGCAAGCGAGCGGCTGGGGCGCGACGCGGTGAAGACTGCAGTGACCACGGCTCAGCAACGTGCCCGCGACGGGAAGATCGGTCCGGAAGCGGTCGTGCAAGAAGCCCTGAACCTGCTGCCCGAGCGGTCCACCACGCTGGCGCCGGTTCTGAACGCGACCGGCGTCGTGCTGCACACCAACCTGGGCCGCGCGCCACTGTCCGCCGCCGCGCTGCAGGCGGTCGTCGCGTCCGGCGGCTACGTCGATCTCGAGTACGACCGGGAGTCCGGCAGCCGGGCGCAGCGCGGGCGCGGGACGCTGGCGGCCCTGTTGGCAGCCGTGCCCCGCGCGGCCGGGGCCCTCATCGTCAACAACGGCGCGGCTGCGCTGGTCCTGTGTACAACTGCGCTCGCCGCTGGCAAGGAGGTCATCGTCAGCCGCGGCGAGATGGTGGAGATCGGCGATGGCTTCCGGCTGCCAGACCTCATCGCGTCGACCGGCGCTCGGCTGCGAGAGGTCGGCACCACCAACCGCACATCCCTGGCGGACTACGCCGGTGTCGTCGGCGAGCACACCGGCTGCATTCTGAAGGTGCACCCCAGCAACTTCCGGGTGGAGGGGTTCACCTCGGCAGTGTCTGTCGCTGAGCTGGCCGGCCTCGGCGTACCGGTGGTGGCCGACGTGGGCAGTGGCCTCCTCCGGCCCGACACGCTGCTGCCCCACGAACCCGACGTCGACAGCGCTCTGGCAGAGGGCGCGGCCCTGGTGACCTGCAGCGGAGACAAGCTGCTCGGCGGCCCACAGGCGGGGCTCGTGCTCGGGCGAGGCGAGCTCGTTGAGCGGGTCCGACGACACCCGCTGGCGCGGGCGCTGCGGATCGACAAGAGCGCTCTGGCTGCGCTCGAGGCGACCTTGCGTGGTCCGCGCACTCCGGTGGATGCGGCCCTGCGCGCTGACCCCGCCGTCCTGCGGACCCGGTGCGAGCGTTTGGCCGCCGCGGTCGGGGCCGAGGTCGTCAGCAGTAACGGCACTGTCGGCGGCGGGGGAGCACCGGGCCTCGTCCTGCCTGGCTGGGCCGTGGCGCTACCGGTTGACTACGCGATTCGGCTGCGGACGGGAACCCCGTGCGTGGTCGGTCGCGTCGAGCGCGACCGTTGCCTGCTCGACCTGCGCTGCATTCCCGAGCAGGACGACGTACGCCTTCGAGACGCGGTGCTTGCGTGCGGGTGATCGCCACCGCGGGCCACGTGGATCACGGCAAGTCGACCCTCGTCCGCGCCCTCACCGGCATGGAACCCGACCGATGGGCCGAGGAGCGCCGCCGGGGGATGACGATCGACCTCGGCTACGCCTGGACCGATCTGCCCTCCGGTGAACCGGTCGCGTTCGTCGATGTGCCCGGCCACGCCCGCTTCATCGGCAACATGCTGGCTGGCCTCGGCCCCGCGCCCGCGGTGCTGTTTGTGGTGGCCGCGGATGAGGGTTGGCGTCAGCAGTCCAGCGAGCACCTGGCCGCCGTACACGGGCTCGGCCTGACCCATGGGCTCCTGGCGGTGACCCGGAGCGACCTCGCTGATCCTGCTCCGGCCATGGCCGAGTCGCTCGCTCGCCTCGCCGTGTCCTCGCTGGGTCGGGTCAGTGCCGTGGCAGTGTCCGGCGCCACGGGGTTCGGGCTGGACGTGCTCCGTGCGGAGCTCGGCGCGTTGGTCGCTGCGCTGCCGCCGCCCACTGCGCATGCACGCGTGCGGTTGTGGGTCGACCGCGTCTTCACCGTTCGCGGCAGCGGCACCGTGGTGACCGGGACCCTTGGCGGCGGACGGCTCCGCGTGGGGGACACCCTTGACCTGAGGGGTCGCCCGGTTCGGGTCCGCGCCTTGCAGAGCCTGGGTTCGGCGTACGACGAGGTCGGGGCGGTAGCTCGCGTCGCCGTCAATCTGCGGGGGGTTGAGCGGGACGACGTCGCTCGGGGGGACACCCTCCTGACGCCGGGGCGGTGGTTGCCGACCGACCGGATCGACGTCGCGCTGCAACTAGCCGACTCCGGCTGCGTGGCCACGGATCTGCCGCGGCACCTCGTCCTGCATGTCGGCTCCGCAGCAGTCGCGGCGACGTTGCGCCCGCTCGGTGCGCTGGCCGCTCGGCTCACGCTGCAGCGCTCGCTGGCACTGCAGCCCGGCGACCGTGCGTTGCTCCGAGACCCCGGTGCGCAGCGCATCGTTGCTGGCGCCGCGGTGCTCGACATCGATCCGCCCGAACTGCGTCGACGCGGCGCTGCCGCCGCGCGCGGACAGTTGCTCGCCGACGGACCTCCCGACGCCGCCGCCGAAGTAGCCCGGCGGGGGGCCGTTACCGCAGCTGAGCTCGCGACATTGGGCATCGCCCTACCAGCACCCGGTGAGGTGCTGACGGTGGGCAGCTGGCTGGTGGACCCCGCGCGTTGGGCGGCATGGCAGGACCGCCTGGCTCAGGCGGTGGACGAGCACGCGCGGCAGGCGCCGCTGGAAGGCGGCCTGGCCGATGGCGCCGGTGTGCGGCTGCTCGCGCTGCCCGACGCAGCCCTGCTCGCACCGCTGGTCGACGCTGCTGGACTCGAGCAGCACCGCGGCCGGATCCGCCGACCTGGGACCGCGCCCGAGCTCGGCCCCTGGCTCGCGATCGTGCAGGATCGATTGTCGGTCGACCCGTTCGCGGCTCCAGAGCAGGCCGAGCTTGACGCGCTCGGCGCGAGTCGCCAGGCGGTTGCCGCCGCCGTGACAGCGGATCGGCTGCTGCTGCTGCCCGGCGGCATCGCGCTCCTGCCAGATGCGCCGGCCCTCGCCATGCGGTTGCTGGCGGGGATAGCGCAGCCGTTCACCGCCAGTGAGGCGCGGCAGGCCCTGAGCACAACGCGTCGGGTCGCCATTCCCTTACTGGAGCATCTGGATCGCCGTGGCTGGACCCGCCGCGTGGACGGCGCCCGCCGGGAAGTCGTGCGGTAGGCGTGCTCGCCGTACCCTTGCGTCATGACGGCAGGCCTGATCGACGGCTTTGGCCGTACCGCCGTGGACATGCGCGTCTCGTTGACCGACAAGTGCAATCTGCGGTGCACGTACTGCATGCCCGCGGAGGGCCTGCCGTGGCTACCGTCGGCCGAGCTGCTGTCCGACGACGAGATCGTCCGCCTCGTCGGTGTCGCCGCTGGGCTCGGGGTCCGGACAGTTCGATTGACCGGTGGTGAGCCGCTCATCCGACCTGGCCTTCCCGGCCTGGTCTCGCGACTGGCTGAGCTCGTCGACCTGTCGCTGACGACGAACGGACTCGGCCTGGAGCGGCTGGCTGCACCGCTGCACAAGGCTGGCTTGCGACGCGTCAACGTCAGCATGGATACGTTGCGCGCCGACCGTTTCTTGTCCCTCACCCGCCGGGATCGGCTGCACGACGTGATCACCGGTCTGGCAGCGGCGTCGGCCGCTGGCCTCGCCCCGGTCAAGGTCAATACGGTGCTGATGCGGGGAGTCAACGACGACGAGGCTGGCGAACTGCTGGATTGGTGCCTCGAACGGGGTTACGAATTACGGTTCATTGAGCAGATGCCGCTCGATCCCGAGCACGTCTGGGATCGCGGCGTGATGGTTACTGCCGACGAGATCTTGGCCCGGCTCCGGGAGCGACACTCCCTGACCGCTGCTGAGGAACGAGGCAGCGCCCCCGCGGAGACCTGGTGGGTCGACGGCGGTCCGGCTCGCGTAGGCGTGGTGGGCTCGGTGACGAGACCGTTCTGCAGTACGTGCGACCGCATCAGGCTGACCGCGGACGGCCAGTTGCGCACTTGCCTGTTTGCCCGCGAGGAGACCGACCTGCGGACCGCTTTGCGCGAGGGAGCCGACGACGCGGAACTCGGCCGCCGCATGGGGTTGGCCGTACGCAACAAGAAGATCGGCCACGGCATCGACGATCCGGCCTTTCTGCAACCGGACCGACCGATGTCGGCCATCGGTGGGTAACCCGCGACCAGAGCTTCGCGCGGCTGTCGGGGATGATGCCGCCGGGATCGCGTCGGTCTACCGGCCCTACGTCACCGACTCCGTCGCCTCCTTTGAGCAGACGCCGCCGACGGAGGAAGAGATCGCGGAGCGGATGCACGTCGGCGTCCGCAAGCCATGGTGGGTCGCCGTGCGCGACGGCGAGCTCGTCGGTTACGCCTATGCCTCGCAGTACCGACGTCGATTGGCCTACCGCTGGACCGTGGAGACGTCGGTCTATCTGCGTCCTGAGGAGCAGGGGCGCGGCACGGGCCGGGCGTTGTACGAGGTGCTCCTTCCGGTGCTAGGCGACCTGGGTTACGTCACGGCGTACGCCGGCATCACCTTGCCCAACCCGGCCAGCGTGGCCCTGCACGAAGGCGTGGGATTCCGACCGGTAGGCGTCTTCGCGCAGGCTGGGTTCAAGAACGGGGCGTGGCACGACGCGGGTTGGTGGCAGCGGTCGCTGGGTGTCGCACCCGTGCCACCGGCCGAGCCGCTGCCGTGGACGCCGGATCAGGCAGGATGACCGGCATGCGTGAGGTCGAGGTACGGGTGGAGGGCATCCGGCTAGGCCAACTGCTCAAACTGGCCGGGTTTGCCGGCACGGGGTCTGACGCCAAGCTGTTGCTCGAGCTCGGTGAAGTCGAGGTCAACGGCCAGCCCGAGGCCCGTCGCGGACGCCAGCTGAGCGCTGGCGACGTCGTCGAGTGCGGCGAGGAGTCCGTCCGACTTACCTTGGGCTGAGCCGATCCAGGAGCCGTTGGTGAACGGCGGGCCACTCTGTGGCGAGCAGGCTGAAGTAGGCGGTGTCTCGTACGGTTCCGTCCGCCCTGCGCATGTGGTGGCGCAACGTGCCGTCGTACGTTGCTCCGAGTTTGGTGATCGCGGCACGTGATCGGACGTTGAGGGCGTCGGTCTTGAGGGTGACCCGGTCCGCACCCAGGTCGTCGAAGGCATGCGCGAGCAGCAGCAGCTTGCAGGCCGGGTTGACGCGGGTGGCCCACAGGTCCCGGCGATACCAGGTCCAGCCGATCTCGAGCCCGCCGACCTCGGGATGGATATCGAGGTAGGAGGTGGAACCGGCCGGGACACCGTCGACGACGACTGTCCAGGGCAGCCCGGGGTGGGTGGCGTACAGCTTCCGGACGTCGTCCTCAGAGCGCGGTTGGGGCTTGGGCATCCACCGCCAGAGCTCCGGGTCACCGGCAGCAACCAGCAGGCCGGCGACGTGGGACTCGCGCATCGGCTCGAGCCGCACGTTGGCGCCCTCGAGCAGCACGGGGGAGGGGATGAGCACGGTGTGAGGTTAGGCGTTGCGGGAGTGATCACCCCCGCTCGCGCGTTGGGGCAAGGCATGGAGGAAAACCGAGCCAGGACCGTGGTCGAGGCCCTACGCCAGCGCGGGATCGATGCGCAGATCGAGAAGGCGGGGGTCTACCAGTTCGGGATCCACATCGCTTTGCCGGACGGACGCCAGGCGATCTGGGACACCGACGGAACGGCCGGCCTCGAAGCGCAGGTGATGCGCAACGGCATGCTCGTCGGCTTCGTCCCCTCGATCGAGGGCAGTGAGGACTTCACCCAGGAACAGGTGCTGGAGGCCATCGCGCACACCGACTACGACAGGCCGATCGCTCGACGGCGGACGACGCCGCTACCCCCAGCCGAGCCCCTGCCCGTGCAGGGCGGGGTGTTCAGGCGGTTCAAGGACGGCTTCCGCTATCGCTAATCGGCTGGATGATCACTGCCGCACCAACGCCCGGGCTGAGCGCGAGAACCGGCGGTGATCGTTACGGGGCGTCGGACTCGGTGACCAGCGGGTCGACCCGGAGCAGGAAGCCGCGCACCTGGAGGTAGTCCGCCAGGGTCTGGCGATGCTCGGCACAGGCCGCCCACGTCTTCTCCCGGTCCGGCGTGTGAAGTGTGGGGTTGTTCCAGACCACGACGTACGTCGCCGCCGCACGACAGCCTCGCGAGGAGCAGACAGCCGGCTCGTCCTGTGGTCCGGTCATCTGCGCGTGACAGCAACGAGACGGCTCTGGCGGCCGTCGTCGGCCCAGCGCAGGTCGAGGTCGACGTCCCCCAGGGCACGGCGCACCGCCCGCATCAGCCGGGCCAGCCGCATGCCCCAGGGGGGCAACGGGGTGTGCCAGGCATCGGCTCCACGGTGCGGGCGAGCAAACCTAGCCAAGCGCGGAACGAGCAGCACCCGTTTCTCGGCGACGTCAGCGCCGACGCGTTGCGCGGCCAGGGTCACCTCGTGGGAGTGCACCTCGTCGGTCGTGGACCCGCGACGGAGCTCGGCGGCTCCAGCGTGGACGGCAGCGTCGCTCGGGGGAGCCACCGCGATTCCGGCGGCGGCGCAACGTGAGAGCAGGTCCTCCACGTCGTCCAGCCTAGGTGGCCGACCCCTAGCCTGCTGGCATGACCGTGCATCCCCTGCTGGCGACAGCCAACCGGGTCGGCGTCGACCCAGAGATCTTGGGGACGCCCGTCGTCGACGGCACCGACCTCGAATTGGGGGACCGGGTCAAGATTTGGTCCGCGCACCGACAGACGCTCGTCTCGGGTCCGGGACGGATCCGCATCGGCAACCAGGTCTTCCTCAACGCGGGAGTCATCGTCTACAGCGAGGTGGCCGTGACCATCGGCGATGACGTGGCGCTGTCGAACGAGGTCTACGTCATGGACACCGACAGCCACGGGCTGGAGGGCCGGCCACCGCGTACGGGAGCGGTGACCATCGGTCGAGGGACCTGGATCGGTGCTCGCGCGATCATCCTGCCGGGGGTCACGATCGGCGAGCGCGTTGTCGTGGCTGCTGGTTCGGTCGTCACCCGGGACGTCCCCGATGAGGTGCTCGTCGCTGGCAACCCGGCGCGCGTCATCCGGCCCCTCATCTACCCGGCGCACTGCCGCCGAGCCTGGCACGACCAGTGGTGCTACTGCCCCGGCAGCCTGCTCGGTCCGCCCGCCGAGAGCTAGTTGCGTACGTCGAGGACGAGTTTGCCCGTGGAACGACGGCTGCGCAGGTCCTCGTGCGCCGACCGCACCTGATCGAGCGGGTAGCTGCCGCCCACGATCGGACGCAGGGCACCGGAGGCCACCATGGACAGCAACTCGTCCATCGGGCCCTTCAGCATCTCCGGCTTGGTGAAGCAGTGCGCCAGCCAGAAGCCGATGACCGCACGGCTGCGGGACATCAAGGCCCCAGCGTCGAGGGCGCCGGGGGGAGTGCGCGAGGCCATCCCAAACGTCGCGAGGCGTCCAAACGGCGCCAGCGCAGCCAGGGAGGCATCGAACGTCGGCCCGCCCACCATCTCCAGCACGACGTCGACCTTGCGGCCCCTGTTGGCTTCTTCCAGCGCGCTCTTGAGGTCGGGGGCCCCGGCGTCGACCGTCACATCAGCGCCAAGCTCGGTCGCGAGCGCTCGCTTGTCATCGCTAGAGGCCACGGCGATGACCCGACCGGCACCCCAAGCCTTCGCTAATTGGACGGCCAGCGTGCCCACGCCACCGGCAGCGGCGTGCACGACGACGGACTCGCCAGCTGCCATGTGCGTCGACGTTCGAAGCAGATGCCAGGCCGTGAGCCCCTGAACCATGAGCGCCAACGCCTGACCGTCCTCAACGCCCTCGGGCACGTCAAAGGACATGGCTGGATGGACCGAGGCCTTCTCGCAGTAGCCGCCGTCCATGGCGAACGCCGCGAGCCGCTTGCCCTCGGCCGTTGTCCCGACGACCTCAGACCCAGGGATCAGGGGCAGCGTCGTCTTGGACAAGTAGCTGTCCTCCACCTGGTGGGTGTCGGCGTAGTTAATGCCCGCGGTGCTGACGTCCAGCAACGTGAAGCCGTCCGGAGCGACCGGGTCGGGAACGTCGACAACCTTGAGGACCTCGGGTCCGCCGAACTCGGTGATCTGGATGGCTCTCATGCAACGAACGTACGGCCAGCGCCGCCGGCTCGATCAGCCGGTCCGCACCATTCAGGACATCAGTCCGAGGCCGCCGTCGACGACCACGACCTCGCCCGTGACATAGGTGGAGCGGACCAGGCCAAGCACCACCTCCGCGACATCCCCCGGGGTAGCCGAGCGGCGCAACGGCGCCATGGCTTGCACGAGGCCGCGGATCTCTG
>JBKJLP010000072.1:0-2822 GCA_046596735.1 Mycobacteriales bacterium
CTGGTACGACGGCCGCGCGGGCTCCCGGTCGTGGGAGTCGCCAGGGCAGTCGCACGACGGCGACGACCAGCACGGTGGCGGTCAGCAGCGCGATCCGGCTGGTCAGCACCGCTGCCGTGGTGCCGTGCTCGGACGCCGCGGCGAAGACGGTGAGGAACCCGCCAAAGAGCACTGCGGACACCAGCGCGAGCCCCGCGCCGGTCACGGTGACCTCGTCGCCGCGCTGGGCCGGGCGCGCTGCTGCGAGCGCCGCCCCCAGCACGGCAAGCGGAATACCGATGAGCTGCAGGGTCGAAGGGCGGTCGCCGCTGGCGATCCCGACGACGACCGGCACGATCGCGCCGGTAGCGCCGATCGGCGCGACGATGCTGATCGACCCCACGGACGCGGCCCGAAAGAACGCGGCGATGGCGCCGCCGTTGAAAAGACCCGCCGCGAGCCCGAGCAGGATCCCCGTACGCCCGGGGTGGCCGAACCCGTCGACCGCGAACAGCACGAGTGCGCCGAGCACCCCCACGACCTGGCCGACAACGAGCACGCCGGCGAGCGGGTTGGTGCGGGCGAGCAGCGGCCCGAGGTAGTTGGCCACGCCGTAGCAAGCGGCGGTGAGCAGCGCTAGCAGTACCGCCGTCACGCCGCCATCCGTTCTCGTTGGCTGTGGTGGGCCGCCTGGGACTCGAACCCAGAACCTACGGATTAAAAGTCCGCTGCTCTGCCAATTGAGCTAGCAGCCCGTAGGACAACGGTAGACGCCCCGGCCGCACTCCCGCCGGCCCGAGAGGGGAGGGCTCGGGAGCCTGGCCGGCAGGAAACATCAGCGCAACGTCGAATCAGGCGCACATGAAGCGCCGCGCCCTCACCCCTGTCCTCGTCCTTGCCGCTGCCGGCCTGCTCGCCGCCGGCCTGCCGGCGATCGCCGCCGCGGGACCCACAACCACCAACGCCTGCCTGATGTCGGTGCCGGACAAGGGCGCTACCGCGCCGCAGAAGATCTGCTACTCGCTGTTCCAGCCGGCCGGTGCCGACCGCAAGCACCCGGTGCCGATGGTCTTCCACTCGCACGGCTGGGGCGGCTCGCGCACCACCAGCGCCGCGTCGTTCGCGAAGTTCCTCGACGCGGGATACGGCGTGCTCAGCTTCGACCAGCGCGGCTTCGGCGAGAGCGGCGGCAAGGCCCGCATCGAGAACCCGGACTACGAGGGCAAGGACGTCGCCAAGCTCATCGACCTCGTCAGCAGGCTCGACTGGGTGCAGCAGGATGGCAAGGGCGACCCCCGCCTCGGCGCTATCGGTGGCTCGTACGGCGGGGGCTACCAGTTTGTCGGCGCCTTCCGCCAGTTGATGGACGGCAAGAAGCCGCTGTTCGACGCCCTCGCGCCGGAGATCACCTGGTGGGACCTCAAGGGCAGCCTCGCGCCGTCGGAGGCCGTACGCACCGAGTGGACCTCGCTGCTGACCGCTGCCGGCATCAAGGCACTGCCCAACGAGGCCGTCGAGGGCACTGCGGTCGGCGCCGCGACCGGCTTCTGGCCCAAGGCCCAGGCCCCGGGCGTCCCGGACCTCGACGCGTTCTTCGAGAAGAACGGCCCGGCCTGGCAGGTCAGCAAGGGCCGCCGGCTCGACATCCCGGTGCTATTCGGCCAGGGCGCCACGGACACGCTGTTCCCGCTGCACCAGGGGCTGCAGAACTTCCAGAAGGCCCTCACCCCCAAAGCCCGCGCGCAGAGCATCTTCGTCGGCTACAACGGCGGCCACGTGCTGCCCAACGCCTTCCCGTACAGCCCGGCCGTCACCGGTGACCCGTGCAGCAAGAAACTCGCCGGCGGGTCCTTCCAGGATCTGACGATCCGCTTCTTCGACCACGCGCTGAAGGGCAAGAAGTCGACCCTCGGTGGCTACGGGCAGTACCACCTGGCGACTCAGGGCAACACCTGCACCACAGTCGCATCCGTGACCGCCAACAAGGCGTTCAAGGTCGGCGTCGTCGCCACCCCAGCGCTGGCCGGCCCGCCGCTGGCGTACGAGATTGCCAAGGGCCCGATCCGGGTCGCCGGCACGCCCTACCTCGACGGCAAGCTGACCGCAGCCGGCGTCAACAACCGGGCCTTCTACGCCCTCGCCGTCGGCACCACCCCGGCCGACGCCACGATCGTGCAGGGCAACGTCCTGCCGCTCAACGAGCTCCTGCCCGTCACCGGCGTCGAGCGCAGCATCGAGCTGCCGTCGGTGGCTGTCGACGTGCCGGCCGGCAAGTCGCTGTACGTCGTGGCTTCGGCTGCGAGCGACATGTTCGCCACGATGGGTAGCCGTACGCCGGGCGCCATCGTGCTGCAGGACGCCGTCGTGCGGCTGCCCGTCGTCAAGGGCTAAGCGGGGGCTGGGTCGCGGGCGGCGGGGTCCGCTATGCTCGTGCGCGTCTCCCAACGGCCTGACAGTCCCCATCGTCTAGCGGCCTAGGACTCCACCCTTTCAAGGTGGCTACGCGGGTTCGAATCCCGTTGGGGGCACGTACGCGTTTGTCATGTTCCACTGGTCTGAAGATCGTTTCAGGCCCCGTAGCGCAGTTGGTTAGCGCGCCGCCCTGTCACGGCGGAGGTCGCGGGTTCGAGTCCCGTCGGGGTCGCTGCACCTACCTGGTCAGGTAGCTCAGCTGGTAGAGCACACGCCTGAAAAGCGTGGGGTCGGCGGTTCGAGCCCGCCCCTGACCACCCACTTCCGCCCCCTTCTGACCTGCGCTTTTAGGTCTCGAGGCGCGGTTGCCGGCCCTCGTGCGGCGCTGCTTGGCAGCCAAGTTGGCAGCCACATGGCAGCCAACTCGCGGG
>JBKJLP010000242.1:0-3521 GCA_046596735.1 Mycobacteriales bacterium
CGGCACGCTCGACCGCGTGGGGTCCGATCACGTCGACCTCGCTGAGCATCCGGTCGGGGAGGCGCGGCGGGCCGGATCCGTCCGTCAGGTGAGGCTGGTGCCGGTGGCGGCGATCACCGCCGTACGGTCGGGTTAGTCCTCAGGTTGGTCGGCGTCGCCGCCGAGCGGATGCGAGGCCACGAACGCTTTGGTCTCCGCGTAGCAGCGCTGGATGTAGTCCTCGAGTGCCGCGCTCTCGACGCGCCACTGCCCGCGGCCTCCGATCTTGATCGCCGGGAGCTCGCCGCTGCGCACCAGGGCGTAGGTCTGGGAGGAGGAGATGTTGAGCACCTCGGCGACATCGGCGAGCTGCAGGAACCTTGGGCCGGCCACGTTTGCTCCTGTCCTTGTCGAGGTGCGTGTGATGGGTTCAGTCTGGCACTGCTAAGACCCCCGGGTCCGGTTCGTCCACAGGGCGGGCGCGGCGTACCCCTGTTGTAAGGCACCATGCTCGCGTGACTGACGCTCCCGGCTCACCGCCCGCCCAGCGGCTCACCACCCCCAGTTGGCGTGACGGGCGCCTTGTGCTTGGCGTGCTCCTGATCCTGGTCAGCGTGCTGGTCGGCGCCAAGGTCTTGTCCGGTGCCGATGCCTCGCAGCAGGTGTGGGTTGCCGCCCGCGATCTCGCACCGGGAACCGTCCTGGCTGCGGAGGACCTGCGGCTCGGCCGCGTGCGGCTGTTCGGAACCAGTGACCGCTACCTGGCCGGCGACCGGCCCGTGGGCTACGTCGTACTGCGTGAGATCGGAGCCGACGAGCTCCTCGCCCGCACGGCCCTCAGCGACCCCGGTGGCGACGTCGTACGTCGAGAGGTGACGATCCCCGTCGCGTCAGGCCACCTGTCACCGGACCTCGTGCACGGTGACGTCGTGGACGTCTACGTCACACCGTCGGAGGCGACGTCGCGACGGCTGTTGGCAGCCAAGGCGGCCCACCCCTATGCGCCGCAGCTGGTCCTGCGTGCCGTCTCGATCGCGCGGGTGTCCCGCGGTGGAGGGCTCGCCTCCAGTGGCCAGGACGTCACGGTGGTCCTCAGCGTGGCGCCGGCGGAGGTCGCGGCGGTGGTCCAGGCCCTCGCCGACGGCACCCTTGACCTCATCCGCGTCCCGCGTGGCAGTCAGGTCCCGCTCACGACCGCGACCCCGGCGCCATGAGCCAGGTTCCCGTCCTGACCGCAGTGTCGGACGCGATGTGGGAGGCGCGACTGGTCGCGGCGTTGGAGCGAGGAGACCACGGCGTCGCGGTCGTCCGCCGCTGCGTCGACCTGCCCGATCTGCTCGCGACGGCGGCCACCGGGCAGGCTCGGGCGGTCCTGCTGTCCGCCGATCTGCGGCGCTTGGATCGGGATGCGCTGACCCGCCTCGCGGTCGCCGGGGTCGCGGTCGTCGGGCTGGTGACCCCTGGCGACGAGGCGGCCGAGCGTCGGCTGCGCCAGCTCGGCGTCCTGCACGTCCTTCCCTCCGACGCGCCCGCTGAGGAGATCTCCGCCGCCGTCGTTGAGGCCGTGGTGACCCTCAGCCCGACTCCGGGAGATCTGAGCGCTCTCGCGGACCCTCGGAGCGCGCTGCCCGATGCGCCTGCGCCCCGCGAGGAGCCGCAGCTGCTGCCAGGCAGCGGTCGGGTGGTGGCCGTGTGGGGCCCGACTGGCGCGCCGGGTCGCACGACCGTCGCTGTGGGGGTGGCCAGCGAGCTGGCCCTGCGCGGCCTGCCGACCCTGCTCGTCGACGCCGATGTGTACGGCGGGGTGGTGGCCCAGGTCCTCGGGCTGCTCGATGAGTCGCCCGGCCTTGCCGCGGCCTGTCGCCTCGCCAACAACGGGGCCCTGGATGTCGCCGCTCTGGTCGGCTTGGCGCGTCAGATCTCTCCCGAGCTGCGCGTCCTGGCCGGTATCGCCCGTGCCGACCGGTGGCCCGAGCTGCGTGCTCCGGCGGTGGAGACCGTGCTGTCGCTGGCCACGTCTCTGGCGGCGGTCACGGTTGTTGACCTGGGCTTCTGCCTGGAGCAGGACGAGGAGTTGTCCTACGACACGCTCGCGCCCCGGCGCAACGGTGCGACCCTTACGGCGCTCGAACAGGCGGACAGCATCGTCGTCGTCGGTACCGCCGACCCCGTCGGGCTGCAGCGCTTGGTCCGCAGCCTGGGTGACCTGCGCGAGGCAGTCCCCGGTGCCGACGTCACCGTCGTGGTGAACCGGCTGCGCGGGAGCGCCGTGCCCGGCGACGCTGAGGCCGAGGTCCGGGACGCGCTGAGGCGCTACGCCGGCGTGGAGGAGGTGTTCGTCATCCCGCAAGACACTGCTGCGCTCGATGCCGCGCTGCTCGAGGGGAAGACGCTCGCCGAGGCCGCGCCGCAGGCACCTGCCCGCCAGGCTCTGCAACGGCTGGCCGCCGCGCTCGTCGGACAGGCGGCGCCCAAGCGCCGACGCCGCCTGCTCCGCCGCTGAGCTCAAGGCCGGTCGCTCGGCAGCCCGGGGCGGCCGTAGGGGGCCTGGGGTTTCCCGTCAGCTGCGCACCTAGAGCTCATCTTGGTGCCTCGCTGCGGTCCATCGTCTTCCGCTGTCATGCCGCGACGAGCCACCCCTTGTAGTCGCCGCTGCTCGGCGTGGCGCGACCACGAGCGGTATCTGGGGACGACCCCCGGCTCGAACCACCCCTTGTGGTCGCCGGCGCTCGGCGTGGCGCAACCACCAACGGTGTCTCGGCGAAGGACGCCCGTCCAAGAGCCCTGCGGACCTCCGCGATCACCGGCATACGTGGTCCTCGCGGACGGCTGCGACCCGCTCCGATGTGATCATCACGCCGCCGCGTCTGGCACCGTGGACGAACCCGTCGCTCCGCTTGTCGGACGCAGCATCTGTGCCGTCGCCTCCCCCTGGTGAATTGTCCGACACCACGGACCAGTACGACGCTCACCTAGTCGGACAGTTCAGGATGCGACGGCTTCGGACGCAGAAGCAGGGCCGTCGCCTCCCGAACGGCCGCGAGGAGGCCGGTGCGCACGATGGCCCGAGCTAGCCCCTGGTGAGGTACTTGCCGAGCTCTTGACGGGCAACAGTGCGCAGATGCACCTCGTCCGGGCCGTCGGCCAGGCGCAGCGTGCGCATGCCCGCCCACATCTGGGCGAGCGGGAAGTCGTCGGAGACGCCTGCACCACCGTGCACCTGGATGGCGCGGTCGATCACGTTCAAGGCCATGCGCGGCGCGATGACCTTGATCGCAGCGATCTCGGTGCGGGCACCTCGAGCGCCGACGTTGTCGATCATCCAGGCGGCCTTCAGCGTGAGGAGGCGGGCCTGCTCGATCTCGATGCGGGACTCCGCGATCTGCTGCTGCACGACGCCCTGCTGCGCGAGCGGCTTGCCAAACGCGATCCGCGACGCAGCCCGTTCGCACATGAGCTTCAAGGCACGCTCGGCAATCCCGATGGAACGCATGCAGTGGTGGATGCGGCCGGGACCCAATCGCGCCTGGGCGATCATGAAC
>JBKJLP010000502.1:0-6101 GCA_046596735.1 Mycobacteriales bacterium
CCGGCCTCGCCGCCAACTACCCGCAACTGCTCGTCCTGCGCGGGATCGGCGGAATCGGTTCGGCCATCTTCACGATCGCCTCGACCTCGCTGTTGCTGCGCGTCGCCAGCGCCGCGCAGCGAGGTCAGACGCAGAGCGTCTACCGCGGCGGGTTCCTGCTCGGCGGGATCATTGGCCCGGCGTTCGGTGGCGCGGTCATCGGCTTTTCGCTGCGTGCGCCCTTCTTCTTGTACGCCGGAACGCTGACGCTGGCCGCGCTTGTCGCGCTGTTCTTGCTGCCTCGGCACGCGGTGCCCACCCAGCCGGCTCAGGTCAGCCTCGGCTTGGCCGAGGAGGATGCGCCGCCTACGGTCGTCGTGCCGACGGTGGTGCGTACGACCCTGAAGACCGCGCTGGCGAGTCCGGCCTACCGCGCCGCGCTGGCCGGCAACTTCGCCGTGGGGTTCAGCCTGCTTGGTGTGCGCAGCATCGTCGTCCCGCTGCTGATCGTGCAGAAACTCAACCTCGCCGCGGGCTGGATTGGGGTCGTCTTTGTGGTTGCGGCCCTCGTCCAAGCTGTCTTGCTGCTGCCCGCCGGTCGAGCCGTTGATCAGATCGGACGCAAACCGATGCTGCTCGCCGGCGGGGCAGTGACGGCCGTCGCTTTGGCAGCGTTGGCCTTCGTCCATGACATCCCCACCTTGCTCGCGGCCACGGTGCTCTTCGCCGTTGGGGCGTCGGTCCTTGGGGTGGCGCCGGCCGCCATCGTTGGCGATGTCGTCGAGGGCAAGGGCGGAACGGCGATCGCCGTGTGGCAGATGGCGAGCGACCTGGGTTCGGTCATCGGGCCGATCGGAGCGGGCGCGCTGATCCAGCACGGCTCGTTTGAATTGACGCTGTTGGTGAGCGCCGCCGTGGTGGGCGGCTGCACGCTGACCGGCCTACGCATGCCCAGGCGGGTTACCCCAGCGTGACGGGCAGGGACTCCCAACCGCGCAGAACGCGGGTCTTGCGACGAACCCCGGGACCGGCCAGAGCTAGATTCGGATAGCGCTCGAACAGCATGCGCAGCGCGGTCTCGCCCTCGAGCCGGGCGAGTGACGCGCCGAGGCAGAAGTGCCGACCACCCGAGAAAGACAGGTGATCCCGGGAGTTGGCCCTGGTGATGTCGTACGCGTTGGGGTTGGGGAAGACCGCGGGGTCCCGGTTGGCGCCGCCGAGGTAGGTCACCAGGATGCTGCCGCTGCGCATCGGCAGGCCGGCGATCTCGGTGTCGCGGGTGGCGAAGCGGCCGGTGAGCTGCACCGGGCCCTCGAGGCGCAGCGTTTCCTCAGCCGCACCCGCCCACAGGGAGGGGTCGGCCTTCGCGGCGGCGAGCTGGTCGGGATGGGTGAGCAGCAGGTACACGGCGCTGCCGATGAGGTTGACGGTGGTCTCGAACCCGGCCGCCAACACCAAGCCGGCGGTCGCTTTGAGCTCGGTCTGATCGAGCCGCTGGCCCTCGTCCTCGAGGTGTACGAGTTGGCTGAGCAGGTCATCACCGGGGTGGGTTCGCAGTCGGTCCAGATGGCCGCCGAGCCACTCCTGAAACTCGCGGATCGCCTCGTCGACGACCAGGTACTGGCGGTAGCCCAGGCCGATGTCCAGGCTGGGGGCAGCGACGCGGCCAAGCCGCAGCACCTTCTCGTAGTCGCGGTCCGGCACCCCCAGGATCTGGGAGATCACCGCGACCGGTAGCAGGGAGGCGTAGGCCGCGACGAGGTCGGCCTCGTCCTTGCCGTGCAACTGGTCGAGCAGGCCCTTGGCCACGCTCTCGACGGCTGGCCGCAAGCCCTCGACGGCGCGAGCGGTAAAGACCTTGCTGACCAGGCGGCGGTAGCGGGTGTGGTCGGGCGGCTCGACGACGAGCATCGACGGCGGGTCGATCGGCCCGAGGGCCCGGCTATCGCGCGACCACGTGCTCAGCCGACGGATCGGCGCGGGAAGTGCGTCCTCGTCCGGGCCAGCCCGCCAGTCGTCGGATCGCAGCGCCTGGGCGCAGATCTCGTACGACGCGGTGGCGTTGACAAGGCTGCCGCGGATGAGGGGACCCTGGGCGCGGACCTTGTCGTAGTAGGGGAACGGGTCCATGCGTAGGGACTCGTCCCGCATGAACCCGGCATGCAGGTCTCCTTTGCGGGCCGCTCTGGCGGTGGCGGCGCGCACGACGCCGTGTTGCAGGGCCCAGCGAACGGTGGTCTTCACGCTCGGATGCTAACCGCCGTTCACACTCCGGTCACCGTCTACGGTCGGTGAATGACCACTCGTGAGCACGACGTCGTCCTGCACGGCGCCACCGGTTTCGTCGGTCGCCTCACCGCCAAGCACCTGGCCACACATGCGGGCGCTGCCCGGGTGGCCCTTTCGGGCCGCTCGAAGGAGAAGCTCGAGGCACTTCGGGACGAGCTAGGCGTCGATTGGCCGCTGATCGTTGCGGACGCCTCGGACGCCGCGTCCATGGCGGCACTGGCGGAGTCGACCACCGCGGTCGCCACGACGGTCGGTCCGTACGCCAAATACGGGATGCCGCTGGTGCTCGCCTGTGCGAACGCGGGGACGTCCTATGCCGACCTGACCGGCGAGGTGCTCTTCGTACGCGACAGCGCCGCGGCGGCGCACGACACCGCAGTCCGCACCGGCGCTCGGATCGTGCATGCGGCTGGCTTCGACTCGATCCCGTCTGACCTCGGCGTGCAGCTGCTGCACGAGCAGGTCACCGCAGATGGCGAGGGAACGCTGGGGGACACAGCGCTGCTGGCGGTGTCGATGAAGGGCGGGGTCAGCGGCGGCACGATCGATTCGCTGCGCACTCAACTCGATGTCGTTAAGGCTGATCGCTCGCTGCGCAAGGTTGTTGCCGATCCCTACGCCTTGAGCGCCGACCGGACGACCGAGACGGAGACGGCGGCGGACAAGGACGTCATGGTCCCGACTCGCGACGCACTGCTCGGCCGCTGGGTCGCGCCCTTCGTCATGGGCCCCTACAACACGCGCATCGTGCGACGGAGCAACTCCTTGCTCGATCACGCCTACGGACCGGACTTCCACTACCGCGAGGTGATGAGTGTCGGCACCAGTGCGCTGGCCCCGGTGCTTGCGGGCGGCGTGACGGCGGGCCTCGGCGCACTGGTGGCCGGCATGGCGCTCCCGCCGACGCGTGCGTTGCTGGACCGGGTCCTGCCCAAGCCGGGCGCCGGACCGTCGCCGAAGGCGCAAGCCGCCGGGCACTTCCGGGTGGAGATCACCACGCAGACCTCGACCGGAGCGCGCTACGTCGCGACTGTCGCTGCCAAGGGCGACCCGGGTTACGCCGCGACCGCGGTGATGCTGGGGGAGAGCGCGCTGTGCCTAGGCACCGACGAGCTCGCCTCGCCGGGTGGGGTCACGACGCCGGCGGTGGCGATGGGCTCGTTGCTCGCGGCCCGGCTGCGGGCGCAGGGCTTCGAGCTGTCGGTGAAGCGCCTCGACTAGCTGGGCGCCGACTGTCCTGCGGTCCAGGTGAAGACGCCTTTGGACATGGTGGACGCCTCCGCGGCTACCCGGGCGGTGAAGACCGCGTGCCGGGCGGCGTTGACCGAGGCGCTGTCAGGGTCGGCCTGCCAGGCCAGCTCCGCCAGATGTCCCGCGAGTCGCAGATCACCGGCGTCGGCGAGGGCGACCGCCCGCTTGGCGAGCACCTCCGGGCCGCCGGCCAGGGTGGCCAGCTCAGTGGCGAGCGCGCCGGCCGGAGCGGGCTTGAGGTGCGACGGGTCGCCATCCCACCAGCCGCCGTAGAGCCGCCAGACATTGCGTACGACGAACTCCGGTTCGTCGTAGACCGGCTTGAGATAAGGCTTGTCGAGCAGGTGCTGCGGCGCCTTGACGGTGTGCACGATGTCGTCCAGGCGCGCCCCGGTGTTCATCATGGCGACGGTCTCGTCATGCAGGTGCTCGAGGAGTTCGGCGCTCGCGGTCAGGGCCTCGCGGATCCGGTCCGCGCCGATCACCGGGACACCATGGCCGGGCAGCATGATCTCCGCACCGAGCTCGGCCATCGCGCGCAGGCCGACGGCCCACTGCCGGGGATAGCGCTGCACCTTCTGCGGGTTGCCCGCGTTGGGCGACGCCCAGATGAACATGTCGCCGCAGCACAACACCTTGCGCTCGGGGATCCAGGTGTAGGTGTGGTCGTCGGTCTCTCCGCGGCAGTGGGTGAGCTCAAGGTCGAGTCCGCCGACCGACAGCGTCATCGCGTCGCGGTAGGTGCGGTCCGGGTACCGGTACTCCCGCGGCCAGCGCAGATCTGGCATGGAGAACTGCCGCTGGTTAACGACTTCGTTGTAGCCCGCGGTGAGCACGTAGCGGTCGAAGCGGGCAGGGAGCGCCTCGTGCGCCACCACCTGCGGCTGCTGCCAACCGTTGTCCCGTGCTTCCTGCTCGAAAACCGGCACGCCGAAGACGTGATCGATGTGGCCGTGGGAGTAGATCGCAGTGTTGAGCGGCGAGGCGTCCCACGTCCGCAGCGTGCGGTGCACGTGCTGCGCGAGCGGCAAGCTGCCGGTGTCGACGAGCACAAGCCCGTCGTCGGTGCGCAGCGCGCTGACGTTGGCGAAGGAAGGGACGAAGGCAACGCCGTCGGCCACTTCCTCGGCCTCCCCGATCAACGAGAACGGGTGGGTGTCCTCGACGCTTACCTCGCCGCGCCACAACTTGTCTGCGAGCTCGAGCACGGTCACGTGTTGCTCCTCCGGGTCGCCGTCTCGGAAGCGAACCACGGGCGGCTGTTGACACCGCGGACGGGTCGCGGCACCGTCGATCTGCCGCGATGACCCCGTGGCCCTAGGAGGGGGGACCGATGCGCACGGTGGTCGTCGGGGCCGGTCCGGTCGGGATGCTCGTCGCGCTCTCGCTCGCGCGCACCGGCGACGATGTCGTTCTGGTTGACCGCGACCCCGGGCCGGAGTCTGCGGACTCCTGGCAGCGCAAGGGTGTCATGCAGTTCGAACACCCGCACTTCTTCCGGCACATCGTCCGCGACGTGCTGGCTGAACGCACACCCCACATCCTCGATGGCCTTCTCGCCGCTGGAGCCGTCCTCGCCGCAGTCACGGGCATGCCTCCGGAGTTCGCCGGTCTCCAGGTCCGCAGGTCGGTCTTCGAGCGTGTCTTTCGGCAGGCGGTGGAGTGTGAGCCACGGGTTCAGATGCGGGTCGGTCACGCGGAGCAGGTCTGCGTCACGGCTGGTCGCCTTGACGGTGTGGTCGTTGACGGCGTGCGGGTCGAAGCGGACCGCGTCCTTGCAGCGACCGGACGGACAAGTCGTTTCGCCGACGACGCCCGCGCGCCCGGCACGGACCTGGACTGCGGCCTGGCCTACGTCTCCAGGATGTACCGGGCCAGACCGGGCGCCACGTGGCCGGACTTTCCGGTGCACGGTGCGATCTATGACGGCTACCAGGCGATCCTGTTTCCGCACGACAGCCGGATCCTGTCGGCGCTGATCATTCGTCGCTCGGACGACCGCGAGCTCATGACCCTGCGCCACAACGACGCGTTTGAGGCTGCTGTAGCCGAGATCCCCAACCTCGCGCCGTGGACCGATCCGGCTGACTGGGATCCGACGGGCGACGTCATGGTCGGTGGACGCCTCAACAACGGCTACCGCGGTCAACTCGACGCTGACGGCACGGTGGCGGTGCCAGGGTTGATGTTCGTCGGCGACGCGGTCTGTACGACCAATCCTGCCGCCGGGCGGGGTGTTGCTCTGGGCTTCGCCCAGGCCGCGGCCGGCCTCCGATTGCTGACCGAGCACGCTGACCCGGTCGATGCCACTGCGGCGTTGGACGCATGGTCCCTGGAGAACACCTATCCCTGGTACGCCGACCACGTCGAGATGGACGCGGCCACGTTGCGCCGTTTCGCCGGAGAGCCGATAGACCCCGAGGGGGCGCTGAGCGCCGGCGTGGTTGTCGACGCTGCGGCCCATGACCTTTCCCTCATGCCGGTGGTGGGTCCGTACCTCGGCATGCTCGCCTTGCCGGCAACCTTGGCAGCTGCTGAGCCTCGCACCCGCGAGCTGCTCCGATCTGGTTGGCGCCCGGCGT
>JBKJLP010000022.1:0-3165 GCA_046596735.1 Mycobacteriales bacterium
GCCAGGCCCGGATCGACTCAGCCAGGTAGACGTACGCCGCCGGGTCGCTGCTGACCGCCGTCGCCACCTTGGGGAGCAGCTTCATGAGGTACTCGAGGTAGACGGTCCGCAGCGGCGCCCACGTGGGTGAACTGAACTCGCAAACGACCAGCCGACCACCGGGTCGGGTGACCCGCAGCATCTCGGTCAGCGCCTGGGAGGGGTCAGCGGTGTTGCGCAGCCCGAAGCTGATCGTCACGGCGTCGAACGCGTCGTCGGCGAACGGCAAACGCAGGGCATCGCCGGCCACGAGTTGGACGCGCTCGCTGGCGTTGCGACGGCCGACCTGCAGCATGCCCAGGGAAAAGTCGCAGCCGACGACGGTGGCGCCGGACGCGGCGAGGGCAGCGCTGCTGGTTGCGGTGCCAGCCGCGAGGTCGAGGACGCGGTCGCCGGCGTGCAGGTCCAGCGCCTGGCGTACGGCCGTACGCCAGGTGCGGTCCAGCCCCGCTGAAAGCACGGCGTTGGTGAGGTCGTAGCGAGGAGCCACGTCGTCGAACATCGCGGCGACGTCGGCCGGGTGCTTCTCCAGGCTGGCGCGGGTCATGCCCACCATTGTCGGGCCATCCGGTGCGCGCCGCTCCCCGGGTCAGCCGCCGAGGGCGAGACCGAGGGCCAGGAGACCGCCGTACGCCAACTGGAGCTGCCCGGTTCCGGCCAGCACGGGCACCAGGTCTCGGCCCCCGGCACCAGTGCGGATGCGCCGGATGAGCGGCAGAGCCAGCGGCGCACTGAGCAGGGCAAGGAGCGCCCAACCCGTGACGGGGAGGAGCAACAGCGGCACCAGCAGAGCGAGGCCGAGCAGGGCGACGTAGAGCAGACGGGTGCGCGGGTCACCGAGGCGCACGGCCAGCGTCCGCTTGCCGGCGACGGTGTCCGTCGGGATATCGCGCAAGTTGTTCGTGACCAAGATCGCGCAGGCCAGCGCGCCGCACCCGATGCCGCCGAGCACAGCGGTCCCGGTCAGCCGCTCGGCCTGGACGTACGTCGTCCCGACGACGGCAACCAGGCCGAAGAAGACGAAGACCGACACCTCGCCGAAGCCGCGGTAGCCGTACGGCGAACGGCCGCCGGTGTAACCCCAGGCGGCCGCGATGAGGACGACCCCGAGGGGGACCAGCAGCAGCGTGGTGAGCAGAGCCAGCACAAGGCCGGCGACCGCGGCAAGGCCAAACGCCAGGAGCGCGGCGTTGCGCACCGCCGCCGGCGCGGCCAGCCGCTGGCCCACGAGTCGTACCGGTCCGACGCGAGCTTCGTCGGTGCCGCGGATGCCGTCGCTGTAGTCGTTGGCGTAGTTGACGCCGACCTGCAGGGCCAGCGCGACCAGCAGTGCCAGCACCGCGCGCGCTGGGCGAAAGGCATCGACGAGGCCAGCTGCCCCGGTGCCGACCAACACGGGCGCCACGGCCGCCGGCAGGGTGCGTGCACGGGCCCCGCCGATCCATTGCGCCGCCGTCGTCATTGACTCAGCCTCATCCGATCGATCTTGCCCGAAGCCAGCAACGGCAGCGCGTCGAGCACGACGAGTTCGCGGGGTGCGTGGGTCCTCGGCAGGCTGTCAGCGACGTGGTCACGGACCTGCTCCAGGGTCAGCGTCGCTCCCGGCTTCAGCACCGCGACGGCCCGGACGCGAGCCCCCCACTGGGAGTCGGGCACACCGACGACCGCCACCTGCTCGACCGCTGGGTGGTTGGACAACGCCTGCTCGACGGCGGTCGGCGCCACCTTTTCGCCACCCGTCACGATGACGTCGTCGGCGCGACCGAGAACGGTGAGCACGTTGCCGTCGAGCCGCCCGAGGTCCGCCGTGGTGAAGCAGTCACCGGCAAACGCCCCAGCCGTCAGGTTCGGGCGCAGCCGATAACCCCGAGCGACCACCGGTCCGCACAGCCGGATCCGGTCACCCGTCGACACCGTGACTCCCGACAGGGGCAGCCCGTCGTACACGCACCCGCCGCTCGTTTCTGACATGCCGTACGTCGTGACAACACGGGCCCCGCGGTCTCGGGCAGCGGCAAGCAGCGCCGGTGAGGCGGCCGCGCCACCGAGCAGGATGGCGTCGTAGGCCAGGAGCGCGGGACTGTCGAGCAGCCGCTGCAGTTGCGTGGGAACCAGGGACACGTAACGCCGCTGATCGGTGAGCCGCGCGGTCGCCGCCTCGAAGGCCTCGACCGTCGTCGGCCCATCGAGCACCACCGGCTCGGTGCCGGCCAGTAGCGAGCGAACGAGTACCTGCAGCCCGCCGATGTGCGTCGCGGGAATCGCCAGCAGCCACTGGCCCTGTCCGCCGAGTCGCTCCGCTGAGGCTCGCGCCGACGCGGTGAGGTTGTCGGCGGTGAGCAGCGCGCCCTTCGGCTCGCCGGTCGTCCCAGAGGTGGGTACGACGACCGCGATGTCGTCGCTCTCGAGCGGCGCGTCCGGCCGCAGCACCGCGAGCACTCGTGGCTCGATCGTCGGTAGCAGCGCCGAGCCGCTCCCGTCCAGCGCGGCGGCCAGCAGGCCGAGCGTCGCCGGCGCGGCAAGCAGCGGGCGCACCTAGAAGTAGTAGGGGTAGGGCGCCCAGTCCGGGTCGCGCTTGTCGAGGAACGCGTCCCGGCCCTCGACGGCTTCATCGGTCATGTAGGCCAGCCGGGTGGCCTCACCGGCAAAGACCTGCTGACCGACCATGCCATCGTCCACGGCGTTGAAGGCAAACTTCAGCATCCGTTGCGCCGTAGGGCTTTTCGCGCAGATCTTCTGCGCCCAGGCGATCGCGGTTTTCTCCAGATCGGCGTGTGGCACGACCGCGTTGACCATGCCCATCCGGTGGGCGTCGGCGGCGGAGTGCTCGTCGCCGAGGAAGAAGATCTGCCGGGCAAACTTCTGGCCGACCTGGCGGGCGAGATAGGCCGACCCGTAGCCGCCGTCGAAGCTTCCGACGTCGGCGTCGGTCTGTTTGAAGCGGGCGTGTTCGGCACTGGCGATCGTGAGATCGCAGACGACGTGCAGGCTGTGCCCGCCGCCGGCCGCCCAGCCCGGGACGACGCAGATGACGACCTTGGGCATCATCCGGATCAGGCGCTGGACCTCCAGGATGTGCAGCCGCCCGGCGCGGGCCGGGTCGATCGTCTCGGCGCCGTCGCCCTG
>JBKJLP010000137.1:0-4674 GCA_046596735.1 Mycobacteriales bacterium
GCGGAGAAGAACCCACCCGGGGACATTCCCGACAACATCGCCTTCGTGCCCTACACCAACACCACCGGCCGTTACACCTTCAGCCACCCGGAGGGTTGGTCGGAGACGACGAAGGGCGCGACGGTCACCTTCACCGACAAGCTGAACGGCGTCCAGGCTCTCACCGGTACGGCGACGGCCGAACCCACCGTCCGGTCCGCCAAGAGTCAGGACGTCCAGGCGCTGAAGTCCAGCCAGGCTGCGTTCGAGCTGCGGGACGTGCAGGCGGTGAAGATCCCCGCTGGCAAGGGCGTGAAGATCGTCTATCGGCGCAACTCCGCCCCTGACGCGGTCACCGGTCGGCAGTACCGCGATGAGGTCGAGCGGTACGAGATCGTCGCCCGCGGGCGTGAGGTCATTGTCGAGTTGTACGGCCCGGTCGGGGCGGACAACGTCGACGCCTATCGCACCATGATCCAGAGTCTGCAGTTCTCGTGAACCCCCTCGAAGCCCACGGACTGCACCGCTTCTACCGACGTGGTGACACCGAGGTCGCGGCTCTGCTCGATGTCGGGGTGAGCTGCGAGCCGGGGGAGACCGTCGCCGTGACCGGACCGTCCGGTTCGGGCAAGTCGACCCTGCTCGGTCTGCTCGCCGGGCTCGACGATCCCGACGGCGGGTCGGTCTACGTCGCCGGTCAGCTGCTGAGCCATCGGGGCCCAGCCGTCTCGGCCCGGATGCGTGCGCGGCACGTCGGTGTCCTCACCCAGAGCAACGGTCTGCTCGGCCACCTGACCGTGCTGGAGAACGTCCAGCTGGCCGCGTCGCTGCGCCGCGGAACGGGGCCGTCACCGCGGGAGCTGCTGGAAGGCCTAGGCCTGGCGGCCGTCCTGCATGCCACCCCACGGACCCTGTCCGGGGGCGAGACGGCCAGGGCCAGCCTGGCCGCCGCGCTCGTCGGTGCCCCCGCTGTCCTGCTGGCCGACGAGCCCACCGCGGAGGTCAGCAACGACGAGGAGGACACCGTGCTGGAACTGCTCACCCAATGGCGTCCAGCCAACGGCGCCACGGTGATCGTCACCCACTCCGCCGCCGTCGCCGCCCATGCCCACCGGGTCGTGCACCTGGTCGACGGGCGCATCGAGGGACACGCGGCATGATCCTCGACGCCCATGATCTGACCCTCAGCTATGGCATCCGGACGATCCTGCACGACTTCTCGCTGCGTCTCGACGCGGGTGAGCAATGCGCCCTCACCGGCCGCTCGGGCTCCGGAAAGACGACCCTGCTGCTCGTCCTCGCGGGCCTCCTGCGCGCGACCGCCGGGAGCATCACCTGGGATGTGACCAGTCGGGAGATCCTCTACGTACCCCAGGCTCCGTCCCTGGTCCCCGAGCTGACTGCCGTACAGAACGCCTCGCTGGGTCTACGCATCCGCGGTGTCTCGCCCGCCGAGGCCGAGGACGCAGCACGTCGCCAGTTGCAGATGCTCGGCCTGCAGGATGCGGATCAGGCGTTGCCCGCGCAGCTGTCCGGTGGCATGCAGCAGCGCGTCGCGCTCGCCAGGGCGCTGGCCGTCGAACCGGCCCTGTTGCTGGCCGACGAGCCCACGGGTGCGCTGGACCAGGCGACCGCCGCGATGACGGTGGACGTCCTGAAGGACTACGCGGCTCGAACCGGCGGCGCACTGATCGTCGCCACGCACGACCCCGACGTCGCTGAGCGCTTCCCTCGCCAGTTGACCCTCAACGCCACCCTCCACGAGGTCGTGCTCCGATGACCTTCCGCTACGTCGCGCAGTCACTGCGCCGGCGCCCGTCCGAGACCTTCGCGGCCACGGTCGCGATCGCCCTCACGGTCGCGTTCCTCGCTGCACTCGGCTCCTTCGTGGCGCAAACCGGCTCGTCCCTCACCCTGCGTGCCGCCGGTCGGGTGCCTGTCGATTGGCAGGTCCAGGTCGCCCCCGGGGGCGACCCCGACGCCGTCCGCAAGGCCTTGCAGGACGTCCCAGGGTTCACCGGGGCGCGCCCGGTGGACTACGTCAAGGTGCCAGGACTCCAGTCCGTGTCGGCGGCCGGCACCCGCACCACCGGCGCCGCCTACCTCGTGTCGCTACCCACCGACTACGCCAGCTTCGCCCCGGGTGAGATCCGCCCGCTGGTCGGCAGCGCCACCGGCGCCGTTCTGCAGCAGCAGACGGCATCCAACCTGAACGCTGCGCCGGGTGCGCGGGTCACGATCGTCGGCTCTGCCAAGTCCGTCGTCGTCGCGGGCGTCGTCGACCTCCCCAACGCCGGTTCGTTCTTCCAGGTCGTCGGAGCCCCCGCCGGCGCCACGGCCAGCGCCCCTCCGGACAACGTGTTGCTGGTGCCACCGACGACCTTCGCCCGGCTCGCCCCCGCCACGGACGTGATCCACCAGTTCCACGTCCGGCTCGACCACACCGGCCTCCCCAGCGACCCGGCCAAGGCCGCCGGCGTCGTCACCCAGCGGTCCAACCACTACATCGCTGCTGTCGCCGGGAGCGCCCTCGTCGGGGATGACCTCGGTGCGTCTCTGTCCGCAGCTCGTGAGGACGCTCTGTACGCCCGGTTGCTCGTGCTCCTGCTCGGCATCCCCGGACTCGTCCTGTCAGCCGTCGTGACCGCCCTGGTCATCTCGCTGCGCAACGACCGGCAGCGCCGGGACCTCGCGCTGCTGCGGCTCCGCGGCGCTACCCCGCGCCGCGCGGCGACGCTGCTCGGTCTGACGGCGCTCGCGGATGGCATCCTCGGGGCCGCCGTCGGCCTCGGTGGTGCGGCGCTCGCCAACCGCCTCGCCCTCGGGGCATCCGCCAGGCTGTCCCCCACCTGGCTGCTCGTCGGGGCCCTGACCGGCATCGCGTTGGCCGTCGTGACCGAGCTCGCCCCGGTGGCCCGGCTCCTGCGCGGCTCGACGTCCTCCGTCCAGGACGGGGCCACTCAGCTGGCGAGCACGCGGACCCCACTGGTCCTGCGGCTCGGCTTGGACGTGGTGCTGCTGGCTGCGTCCGGCCTGGTGTTCTGGCTGACCTCGCGGGGTGGCTACCAGGTCGTGGTCGTCCCCGAAGGCGTCCCGGTCGCGTCGGTCAACTACGCTGCGCTGCTGGCTCCCGTCTTCGCCTGGCCGGGCCTGGCGCTGCTGACCTGGCGCCTCACGGCACTCGTGCTGTCGCGCCGGACCCGCTCCCCGAATCAGGACCCGACAGGTGCGATGCGAGACCTGCGGCGCGAGGTCGTTCGCCAGCGCCGCCGACTCGTTGCCCGCGGCGCCACCGGCCTTGCCGTGGCGATTGCCGTCAGCATCTCTGCGGCCGTCTTCACCTATAGCTACGACCAGCAGGCGCGAGTCGACACCGCCCTCACCGTGGGCTCCGATGTCGCTGTCACGGTGGCGGCGGACAGCACCACCAGCCTCGATCCGACCATCGCCACCGTTCCCGGCGTCACCGCAGTGGAAAAGGTCTCCCACCGGCTGGTGTACGTCGGACCTGACCTGCAGGACCTCTATGGCATCGACCCCGCCACCGTCGGTCGAGCGGCCCCGCTCCAGGACGCCTTCACACCGGGCAGCTCGGTCAAGACCGTGCTGGCCGACCTCGCCAAAACCCCCGATGGTGCCCTGCTCTCGCAGGAGACGTTGCACGACTACCAGCTGCGCAAGGGTGACCTCGTCCGGCTTCGACTCAAGGACTCCACTGGCGCCTACGTCACTCGGCCCTTCCACGTCGTCGGCGTCGTCACGGAATTCGCTACGGCACCGCGGGACAGTTTCGTCATCGCCAACCGCGATTACCTCGCGAAGGTGACCGGGCTGGACGCGGTGCAGACCCTGCTGGTCCGCACCGATCACCCCAAGCAGGTCGCTGCTGCCATTACCGCTCCGACCGACGCGCTGGTCAACGACATCACCGCACCCCGCGTCGCCGTTCCGTCCGCATCTGGCCTCGCCGCCGGAAGTCTGTCCGGGCTGGCGAGCCTCACCCTCGCCTTCGGGCTGCTGCTCGCCATGGCGAGTGCCGGCCTGGTCCTGATTGTCGGCGCCGCCCAGCGACGCAAGTCCCTCGCCGTCCTCGCTGTCCTCGGCGCGAATATTCGCCAGCGATCAGGCTTTCTGGCGACCGAGGCGCGCGCCATCGTTCTCGCCGGCATCCTCGGTGGGGCGGTCACCGGCACGCTGGTCGCGTACGAACTGATCAAGGTTCTCAACGGAATCTTCGATCCCGCGCCGCAGCACCCTGCTGTCCCGTGGACGTTCCTGGGGTGGCTGTTCGCCGCGGTTCTCGGCAGCGCCGCGGTCGCCTCGATCGCCGGAGGTCGGTGGGCGGGACGCGTCGACGCCTCCCGCTTGCGCGACCTGTGATGCGGTCGCTGTGCCGGCAGACCAGAGCGGCTAGCTGGCCGCACCCTGCGACTGGAGCCTCGCTGCGATCATGACTCGGTCTGCAAACAGTCCGAGCTCTTCGAACACTTCCGGGACGGGCAAGGTCGCTGCTCCACAGTCGTCCAGCGGACGGGGCCGTCGAGGTACGCGTACGCCCGAGCCACCGCCTCGGTGCGGATAGACCAGCACGCCATTCGCGGCGTCGGGGGCGGCATCAAGGGCCGCCAGCAGGGCGACGTGCTGACGAAAGCGATCACGAGCCACTTCGTCGTCAAAGGCGAACTCGAGGACGAC
>JBKJLP010000170.1:0-2559 GCA_046596735.1 Mycobacteriales bacterium
TCGTGAAGGGCAAAACGCCACCTCTGATCTGGCACGTATCTGGCACGAGCGCGGGCCAGTCACAGAATCGGGCCCGCCCCCGCCACCCGGACATGCCCTCTGACCTGCGACGATGCACCGCGAGGGGCGGTAGCTCAGCTGGTCAGAGCACGGGACTCATAATCCCTCGGTCGTGGGTTCGAGCCCCACCCGCCCCACCACTCACCGAATTCATTATCGCGTGCGTCCGTGGGGGGTGTGGCCCGGCGGCCACCGGCGTGCTTGGGTCCACTGGTGATCCATAACCTCGACGTCGACTACCTCGTCGTGGGGGCCGGCGCCATGGGTATGGCGTTCACGGACGCGCTGATCGAACACGCCGACGTGCGGGTGGCTCTCGTCGATCGTCGGCACAGCGTCGGCGGGCACTGGCTCGATGCCTATCCCTTCGTCCGCCTGCACCAGGCGTCCGTCTTCTACGGTGTTGCGTCGACGCTGCTGGGCGGGGGGCGGGTGCAGCAGCACGGGCCCGAGGCCGGCCTGCACGAACGGGCCGACGTCTCCGAGATCTGCGCTTACTACGGTCACGTTCTTGCCAACTGGATAGCCGCGGGGAAGGTGGAGTTTCTCGCCGGTTGCGACTACCTGGGGGAGCGACAGATCGTCTCGCGGATCTCCGGTAGGCGGTTCGAGGTGCCGGCGCGTTGCCGCATTGTCGACGCGAGGTATCTCGCGCCCGACATCCCGTCACAGACGCCGCCACCGTTCGAGGTGGAGGACGGCGCCCGGGTGATTCCCGTCAACGACCTGGTCGCTCTGCCCGAGGCTCCAAGTCAGTACGTCGTGGTGGGTTCGGGCAAGACCGCGACCGACGCGTGCATCTGGCTCCTCGCACGTGGTGTCGACCCTGATGCCATCTGCTGGGTGCGGCCTCGCGATCCCTGGATGCTCAACCGGGCGGTCATCCAACCGGATCCAGCGGTGTTCCTCGGCATGGTCGCCGACACGATGGAGGCGGCAGCAACGGCGACCTCGTTGGAAGACCTGTTCCTCAGGCTCGAAGCGGCCGGGGTGATGCTGCGCATCGACACCTCAGTCACTCCGACGATGGCGAAGACCCCGACACTGGCCACCTGGGAGCTCGACCAGCTCCGCACGATCGGACACGTCGTACGGATGGGGCATGTACGGCGCGTGCAGCAGGGCAGCATCACTCTTGACGAGGGGTCGGTCGGGGTCGCGAAGGATGCGCTGGTGGTGCACTGCGCAGCGTCCGGGCTGAAGTACCCGCCGAGCGTCCCGATCTGGGGGCCGGATGTGATCACCTTGCAGGCGATCCGCAGCGGATTCCCTTGCTTCGGGGCGGCGCTCGCCGGCTATGTGGAAGCAACCCGTGACGACGACGCCGAGAAGAACCGGCTCTGCCCACCGACGCCGTACGCGAACACGTTGGCGGAGTGGGCGAACATGAACGTCATGGGCGTACGCGCCACCAGCTCGTTCGGGTCGGAGCCGGACATCAAGGCGTGGGCCGATGGCGTCGCACTCAATCCAGCGCGCATACCTCCTCAGTACGGCGGATCCAGCAGCCTGGACTCCGTGCTCGGTCGTCTGCAGCAGCACATGAACCCCGGGCTGGCCAAGCTGGCCGAGCTGAGTGGACGCCCGGCGACTCCCGCCCGCTGAGGTGACGCGGTGATCGGCGTCGCCGTTGTTAACGTGCCGGGGTGAGCAGCGAGCGAGTGCCGACTGGGGTCGTACACAGGCTTCCAGCCGACCTGCGCAACGCGCTGATCGCCAACCACAAGGCGCTCGCTGCGTGGAAGGACATCACGCCTCTCGCCCGGAACGAGTTCATCTGCTGGGTCGAGGATGCGAAGCAGCAGGTGACCCGGGAGCGCCGCATTCGGCGGACCCAGGAGGAGCTGGAGGCAGGACAGCGTCGACCCTGCTGCTGGCCAGGGTGCAAGCACCGCGAGCGCACTGGCACCGCATAGCGGCTGCAGCGGTTCCCTGACCGGCTAGGGCTGCTCGAAGGAGGACGGCGGCCCAGGCGTGGTGCCGTTGGAGGTGTTGCTGTCGGCGGTCGCCGCGACCATCGACACGTCCACGACGGCGTAGATGATCCCGCCGGAGATTGCCAGCGCGGCGGCGGCCGCCAGGAACAGGTTCAGATCGCTGCGGGCTCGCTCCATGCCGTCACGGTAGCGGGTCCCTTCGACGTGCGTTTCAGGGTGGTACGTCCGAGTCGCGGCTTCTGGGTCACCCCGGTGGCGCAACGGATCGCACCGCCGGGAGGCCGAAGCCTCACAGGTCATCGCCACCCTGAGGAGCCCCCCGTGCGTCGTCTGGCCACCGCCCTGCCTACCGCCGTCCTGACAGCCCTCGCGCTGCTGACCTTCCCGACCGGGACCGCGTCCGCCGAGGGGTCGGGAGGTATGGCGTCGCAGAGCCAGCACGAGGCCGGTCATCACAAGGCCAAGAAGGCCAAGAAGGCGCACCACAAGGTCAAGGCGGTGGTCACCATGACCGGGGTCATCAGCGACACTCCGACGGCCACGATCGGGAGTGACACGGCGA
>JBKJLP010000215.1:0-2544 GCA_046596735.1 Mycobacteriales bacterium
ATCGGCAGAACGTCCTGGTCCGCTCCGCGCGACGGCGAGGGCAGGTAGTCTCGTGCTCGCACTGACCAGCTCAGTGCCGCCTTAGCTCAGTCGGTAGAGCACCTCACTCGTAATGAGGTTGTCCGCGGTTCGATTCCGCGAGGCGGCTCCACGTTGTGACCTGCGAAGCAGGTTGGATCGCAGACGCCTGCAGCAGCCGTCGGGCACGGCGCTCCGCTTGCGGGGCCAACGGCTGCCCGTTGGGGATAGCCGGCCACTTGTTCTACGGCCCTTCCGCGGAAGCGAGTACTTCACAGGAGTGCCCGGCATAGTCCGAGGCTCGGCGCTTCCGAGCGGAAGCGAGTTGTCCACAAGGGGCTACCCGGCTGGGAGGGTCTGGCGCTGTGAGGAAGTGGCCGCTACACGCGAGACGTCGGTCGGTCCGAGACTGAAAGCGGCGACTCACCATGGTTGATGTAGCCAGCAGCCCATGCGAACATCCGCCATGCCAACTTGGAACCCGCAGGTGCTGGACCGAGCAGTCGAGTCTCGTTACCCCCGCGTCTGGGCGGGCCTCACCTGGTCCGGATTCAGTAGCGTGCGAGCCTGGCTCTACTACGGGCTGATCATCAACGCGTTGGCCCTCCTGTCTATGGCATTCGATATCAAGCCTGCGACGCCCGGACTGCTGATCGGCGGCACGGGAGCGTTCATCTGGGCGATCCACCGCGACCGTCAGCGCGAAGCGGCCCACCGGGAGTAGGAGCCCTTTCCCACGGTTGCCCGGCGGTCAGAGACTCTGTGTCGGGTCCGGTGCAACGGGACCTTTGCATCCAGCCTGCTGAAGCCCGGTGTCGATGTACTTCTTCAGCGCGGTGTTGTCGTGACCCGCACGGTTCAGCATCACGTCGTCGTCCCTGTCAGCAGAGGCGAATTGTTGTTGCAGGAGGTTGCAGTCACCGAGCGCGTAGAGGGCGTCGATTCTGTCCTTCGTTATCTCCGGCGCGTAGTCCTGCCACGGAACAGTCACCGCAATCGGCGGCAATCGGGTCGCCCGCGGTGCCTCAGAAGTCGATCCTCCGGAGCACGCAGTAGTCACCCCGACGACTACAGCGAGAAGGGCCACCGCTCGAGACATGTACGCAAGGTAACGCCGCACGGGCTACCGCCTGGTGAAGCGATCACGGCTACGTGTAGCTACGCCGGTGATCCTCACTCTTGAACCCGCTCGTCAGCGGGATCGGTGGCAGCCCGATCAGCGGTCGGGTGTCCCGACTCCGTGCTCAGCCGGCTGCTCCCAGCTCGGTGAGCAGCCGGAGCACCCGCGCCTCAACCTCGTCCACGATGCGCCGGACGGTCGGCAAGTCTTGCCCTTTGGGGTCGTCGAGCGGCCAGTCCTCGTAGCGTTTGCCGGGTGCCACCGGGCACGACTCGCCGCAGCCCATCGTGATCACGACGTCTGCCTCGAGCACCCCGTCGTACGTCAGCAGGCTCGGCGTCTCGCCCTCAGTGGACAGCCCGCGCTCGTGCAGGACGTCGACGACCAGCGGGTTGAGGGATGCGCCGGGCTCGGACCCGGCCGAGCGGACCAGCACCCGATCGCCGCCGTGGTGCTCGGCGAGGACTTTGGCGGCCAAGCTGCGACCGCCGTTGTGGATGCAGGCGAACAGGATCACCGGTCGCGTCATGAGTTCGCCTCGTCCTCGACCAGGTCAGCGGCGACGTCGCGCGCATTGGGGTAGAGGACGAGCACCGCGCCGAGCGCGAGCGCTCCGCCGAGCAGCTGCATCAGCACGAACAGCGGCACAGAGGACGGCGCGATCCCGGCGAAGGTGTCGCTCAGGGTCCGTCCAACGGTGATGGCCGGGTTGGCGAAGCTGGTCGAGCTGGTGAACCAGTAGGCCGCGGCGATGTAGCCGCCGACAGCGAAGGCAACCAGCTCGGAGCGGCCGGCACGGACGACGCCGAAGATGACCAGCACGAGACCGAAGGTCGCGACGACCTCACCCAGCCACAGGCCGCCGGTGGCCCGTTCGTGGGTGCTGAGCTCGACCGCGGGAAGGGCGAACATCAGGTTGGCCAGGACCGCACCCAGGCAGCAGCCGATGACCTGCGCAGCGATGAACACCGCGGCGGCGACGTTGCTCAGCGCCCCGAGCGCGCGCTCCACCAGCGTGACCACCGGGTTAAAGGCCGCGGACACCGGCCCGAGTGCGAGGATCAGTGCCACGAGAACGGCCCCGGTGATCAGCGAGTTCTCCAGCAGTTGCAGGCCAATGTCGTCGGGGGACAGGCGCTGCGCGGCGATGCCGGAGCCGACGACGGTCGCGGTCAGCAGCAGGCTGCCGAGCAGTTCGGCGAACGCCTTGCGAGCCAGCTCGGTCGTCACGTCAGCAGCACTGCGGGTCAAGGATTCGGCACAAGGCTCCGAGCGAGTCCGGGCGCGGCCGGTAGAAGACATTGGTGCCCTTGCGGGTGCCCTCGACCAGGCCGGCCTCGCGCAATTGCTTCAGGTGGTGGGACACCGTCGCCTCGGAGAGCCCCACCGCGGGAGCGAGGTCACAG
>JBKJLP010000425.1:0-6039 GCA_046596735.1 Mycobacteriales bacterium
CGCAGCGCGCGGATCTTGTCCTCCTCGCGCGCCTTGGTCTCGATGAACTCCTCGATGTCGGGGTGGTCCACGTCGAGCACGACCATCTTGGCCGCGCGGCGGGTCGCGCCACCGCTCTTGATGGTGCCGGCGGAGGCGTCGGCGCCGCGCATGAAGCTGACCGGGCCGGACGCGGTGCCGCCGGAGGACAGCAGCTCCTTGGAGGAGCGAATGCGAGACAGGTTGAGGCCGGCGCCGGAGCCGCCCTTGAAGATCAGGCCCTCCTCGCGGTACCAGTTCAGGATCGAGTCCATCGTGTCGTCCACCGCCAGGATGAAGCAGTTGTGTACGCGCAGGTTGGACGAGAGGTATTCGCCCGACTCGGTCTGGATGTCGTAGACGTCCATCTCACCGCGCGAGGTGATGGCGGCGATCTCGAGCCGCTTGGTGCCGCGCGCTTCGCGACCGGGCAGGTCGAACGATCGCTCCAGCTTCTCGGCCTTCACCGGGTCGATGAACCCGATCTCGTCGGCGAAGATCCGTCGGTCCCCGGCGTTCTGGATGCGCACGCCCCACAGGTCGTGGCGGTCCTCGCGCTTCTCGGTCTTCTTGCCGACTCGCGCGAAGATTCCGAAGCGCAGCAAGAGCTTCTGCACGCCACGGATCAGCTCCTCGCCGATCATGTCGACGCCGACCAGAGCGGAGCTCTTACGCGCCGAGACGTAGCCCTCGGCCTGGAAGATGCTGCGCAAGTAGGCGGCGACCACCGGCAGCGGAGCGTCGTACAAGGCGGCTGGCACCACCATCGAGGTGCCGCGTGCGCGCAGGCCCCAGCGGGTGACGAAGTCGGACAGGTGATTGCCGTACAGCCGGGTGCGGCGGCAGTCGAGCGTGGTGTCCTGCGTGACGACGGCCCGCTCGTGGCTGTGTGCTCCGGGGAAGACGACGTCGATCGCCTTGGTCACCCAGGCCAACTCGGCGTCGGTGACCGTCATCGCCTCGATCGTGAGCGACCGGTTGGTGCCTTGGTACTGACCGACGAAGCCGTCAGACTGCAGCCAGCCCGCCAGCGCCGCCTCGGAGATGTCCAGCGCCGTGATCTCGCGCTCTCCGTGGGTGTAGGTGCGGTGCCACTCGAGCTTGTCGCCCACGTTGAGCTCGCCTGCCGGGATGAAAGCACCGGTGCCCTCGCCGGTCGACTTCCACACCAGGTGGTCAGCGGTGACATCGAGGGTGTGGCCTGCCTTGGTCGTGAGCCGCAGGACCTCTTTCACGCCGTTGTGCTTGGTCGCCAAGATGCTGGTCAGGCCATTCGCGTCGAGCACCTTGGTGCCGACGGCGTCATCGTCGACCAGCTTGCCGATCGGCACGAGGCCGTGCGGGGTGGTGACCAGGGCGTCGTACGGCTGGCAGGCGCTGACCTGCTGCGGGCTGGACGTACCGACGTTGAACCAGACGGGGCTGTTGAAGCTGAAGACCTGGTTGAGCAGCATGTGGGTGAGCTCGTGCTCAAAGACCGTGGCGTCCTCGTCGGCGTGGAAATAGCCGTTCTCGCGGCCGGCCTTGACGTAGGTCAGCACGACGCGGTCGATGAGCTGCTTGAGACCGGTCTCGCGCTGCTCGGTGCCGACGGCGCCGCGGAAGTACTTCGTCGTCACGATGTTGGCCGCGTTGACCGACCAGTTGGTCGGGAACTCCACCCCGCGCTGCTCGAAGTTGATCGAGCCATCGCGCCAGTTGGTCATGATGACGTCGCGACGCTCCCACTCGACCTGGTCGTACGGGTGCACGCCCTCTGTGCTGTGCACGCGCTCGATGCGCAGCCGCTGGCCGCCCTTGCGCTGGGCAGGGGTCGTCCGGGTTTCGCCGCTGGTGGTCTCGGTCATGGAGCTTCCTTTTCTCATCGTGAGTGACAACAACCGCGGCGTCCGCGGCATTCGCTTGGGGGGTTAGGTGAGCTGGCGTACGTGGCTGGCGCGCAGAGCGGTGATCTCGGCCTCGAAGTCGGCGAGCGACTCGAAGGAGCGGTAGACGCTGGCAAAGCGCAGGTAGGCGACCTCGTCGAGCTCGCGGAGCGGCTCGAGGATGGCGAGTCCGACCTCGTCGGCGGGGATTTCGGCGGTACCGGCTGCGCGGATGGTCTCCTCGACGCGCTGAGCGAGCAGGGCCAGGTCGTCCTCGGCGACCGGGCGGCCCTGGCAGGCCTTGCGTACGCCGCTGACGATCTTGGCGCGGCTGAACGGCTCGGTGACGCCGCTGCGCTTGACCACCGCGAGGCTCATCTCCTCGACCGTGGTGAAACGGCGGCCGCACTGCGGGCAGGACCGACGGCGGCGAATCGCGTCGCCATCGTTGGTCTCGCGGCTGTCGATGACGCGGGAATCGTCGTGGCGGCAGAAGGGGCAGCGCATGTCTGGAGCCCCCTTCTGGGTTGCCGGTTCTCCACAGGCTGTGGAGGGCGTCCTCCACACCATGTGGAGAACTACATCGTTGTAAGTACTAGATGTAGTGCCGGGAAGGTAGGGCTCACCGACGCGCGACGCAAGCCTTTGGGGCAAGTTTGTCGGCGTGTCTTGGTGAAGTCGCAGGTCGTCACGCTCAGAGGTGGTTCCGGTACGGCGTGTCGCGGGGTAGCCGGCCTCGCCAGGCCAAGGTCCGAGTGCGCGCGCGTCCACAGCCCGACGCTGTCACCGACGTCCGACAGTCCGCCGCCAGCTGCCGCCCACCCCGTTGATCAACGCGGGGTTCCGGGCGCGACACGCCGTACGCGGAGACCGAAACAGCGCGTTGATCAACGGGGCGGGGGGCCAACCAGACGCGCGGCTACTGGCTGGGCTGGGGGACGTTCACGTTGATGTCGACCGCCTTGCAGTCGATCTTGGGGTTGACGCCGGCGTAGTTCAGCGGCCCGACCACGATGGTCGCCGCAATGCTGGCGAGCTTATTGCAGTTGTCGACGCGGCCGTCGAAGTAGTCACGCTGATAGGCGGCGAACAGGCCAATCAGTAACCAGACAGCCAGCAGGGCGGACACGACGGGCGCGGCAGAACCTCTGGACCTCATGACGGGATCTCTTTCCACACCGGTAGCAACCCAACCGCCCTCAGCCGAGGTAACGGACCGCCAGCAGCGCAATGTCGTCGTCGGCGCCGGGGCACATCCGGTCCAGCAGCGCATCGCACAGCTCCGCCAGCTCCAACCCGGCCAGGTTCTCCACGGTGCCGCGAAGTCGGGCGAGCCCCTGGTCGAGGTCCTCTCCGCGGCGTTCGATCAGGCCGTCGGTGTAGAGCAGCACGGTGCAGCCGGGCATGAGCGTGAACTGCTGCTCAGCGCGTTCGGTGCGGGCATCGACGCCGAGCAGCAGGTCCGCGGACTCGGCGCCGAGCTCGCGCACGGTTCCCTGCGGGCACACGAACATCGGCGGTGGGTGACCGGCGCTCGACCAACGCAGAGCGTCGCGCTCCAGCCGCGCGACCAGCGCCGTCGCGGTCACGCCGAGCGCGAGTCCGTCGATCGCGTCGTCCACCCGGCGCAGGACGTCAGCCGGTCCCCCGCCGGTCCAGGCCGTCCCCCGCAGCAGCCCGCGGATCTGCGCCATCGCCGCCGCGGCCGCGGTGTCGTGACCCACCACGTCACCGATCACCAGCATCGTGGCTCCGTCGGACTGCGGGAACGCGTCGTACCAATCGCCGCCGACCTGCATCGCCTGCTCCGCCGGCAGGTAGCGCGCCTGCAGAAGCAGCCCGTCGACCTCGGGCGGTTCGCTGAGCAGGCTGCGCTGCAGCGCCGTGCTGTGCTCGCGTTCGCGGGCCACCAGCCGGGCGCGATCGGCGACCTGAGCGACCTGCGCGGCGAGCGCCTGCATCACCTCCAGTGCGCCGACGTCGAAGACGTGCGGCCGGGGCCAACTGCAGGTCAGCGAGCCGATGAGCCGATCCCCCACCAGCAGCGGCAGGGTGGCCGCGGCCCGTACGCCGACCTGACGGGCGACTGCCTGCAACGTCGGGTAGGCCGGATCCTCGAGCTCGGTGTCCTGGATCAGCACGACCTCGCCGGTACGGGCCGTGCGGGTTGCCGGCAGCGCATCGTCGAGCGGCAGCCGGGCGTGCTCCAGGGCCGCATCCGCGCCGTAGCCGGTGGAAATGACCACCTCGGCCGTCAAGCGCGCATCGTCGACCAACGCGAGGGCGACCCCTTCCGCCCCGACGAAAACCAGCCCCTCGGAGACCAGCACGTCAGGGATCTCCGACACCGACTGAACGCTGGCCAAGCGGACCGCCACAGCCGCGAGCGCCGCCGTACGCCGGGAGTCGTACTCCGCTCGGGCTTGGGCGAGCAGTGCCCGGTCGGACTCGACCACCGACGCCCGCTCATGCGCGAGGACGAGCGCGGTCGAGACGTCGACGCGGGCCCGCAGACCGTCCTCGACGGCCAGCACGCGTCGGGGCCCGGCGCCCGGGAGCAGCGGCGCAGCCTCGAGGTCGAGCCAGGAAAGGCTGAGCGACAGCGCCACCGTCTCGAACAACTCAGCCGCCGCGCGGGTCACCGGCACGGTGCTGAAGACCACCGCGGCAAACACCTCACCGCCGGGCAACGCGCCACCGAAGCCGATCGCCGATCTGATGCCGTACGTCTCGACGAAGTCCTGTGCCGGGATCAGCGGGCTGCCCTGGGCCGTCGGTACGAAGAAGATGCGGCAGCGTTCGTCGCCCGCGGGCAGCAGCACGTCGTACTCAGCCGCGGTCAGGGCGCGGACGTCGACGCCGAGCTGCTCAAGCAGGCCAGCGATCATCGGCATCTGCGCGACCTGCTCCTCGTCGAGCAAGGGCAACACCCGGTGGCCGGCACTACGGGTGCGGTCGTTCCAGGCCGGTTCGAGGCCGACCGTTCCCAGCAGGGTCAGACACGTCGCATCGGCCGCGAAAGGTGGCCGCTCGTCGACGGGCAGGTCACTGCACCGGGTCGTGGCGTAGAGCCGGACCAAGGCGGTCTGCGGCCGGCCGTCAGGACCCACAAAGGACTGGTGCAGCAGTGCGCAGGTCCGCTGGGCCAACTCCTGCGCCGAGGTCGCGCCGTGGCCTGCCTCGCGCAGCTTGCTTGCCAGCCGCACCATCGCGCCCAGACCGAAGTCGGCGAGGTCGGCGTAGATAGGCATATCCGTCCCACCCCCCGAAGGAACGGTCCCCTTACCCCGCGCTTCTGGCGGTGGCCCGACGCTAGCGAATCATGATCACGATGACTAGTGAGAGGACCTCACCGGAGGGCAAGGATCTGCTTCCTCAGCGGTGACGCAGGGGCTCGCCGAAGTCGGCTCTGGCCTCGCGACCGGCCGTCATCGCCGGGGTCACCTGCGCGCGTGCCACGCCGCCCTGCGCCTTCGCTGACTCACCGGACAGGTTGCTCGGGCGGTCGTAGGTCAGCAGCGGCAGCGTGAGCGTGCCGCCGGTGATGGTCACGGGGCTCTGGGTCCAGGTCGGCTGGTAGACGTTCTCGTCGTCACCAGACACCTGAAGGGCAAGCCGATGTCCCGCCGGCAGCAGCCAGTCCGAGGGCCACAGGGTGAAGGTTGTCGTGGCGCCGCGCAGCAGCGATGCGCCGCGGGTGATCAATCGGGCCGAGCCGTCCTCGTCCACGTCGTAGAGCAGCGCAATCGCGTTGGCGCTCGGCACCGGCGACGTCGCCCTGATCGCCACCGAGGGGAGGCCCGCAATCCGTACGTCGTGCGGCGCCGGCTGGCTCACTGTCAGGGTGCCGTCGGTCGGCTTGCTGTCGCTATTACCCATGCGGTCGGTGTAGCTGCCGGGCTTGAGCGCCATGCTGCGCTTGACCCCGTCCGCCGGCGGCCACGCCTTCTCCGTACGCCACACGCCGTCGCCGTCCTGCACCTCGGTGTTGGGCATCCGCTTGAGCGGAAGGCCCTTGAGGTAGTGGTCAAACCACGCCATGGCTTCGGTCATGAAGCCGTCGCGTCCGACGAGGTCTGCCTGGTTGCCGCGTACGTGGTCCCACTGGCCGAACCACGCCCGCTTGGGGCCGCGCAGCTTGCTGTAGACGTCGAAG
>JBKJLP010000092.1:0-6317 GCA_046596735.1 Mycobacteriales bacterium
CAGCATGACGCTGCAGATCAAGCCCGGCACCACCTGGGACGACGTGTACGCCCGCGCCCGTGCGGCCGCTCCGGAGGCGTTCGACGCCGACCGGATCCTCAACCTCATCGGTGGCGAGTGGACTCGCAGCGGCGCGCCGGGGGAGCACGTCACCCCCGTCGACGGATCGTCGATTCAGGGACCGCCGCGGATCGATCACGACGACGCTGTGCGAGCGGTGGCCCTGGCTGCCGACGAGCACAAGGCCTGGGGCGCCGTCGACCTCGACGAGCGCAAGAGCCGCGTGCTCGCGGCCGTCGAGGCCATGGCCGCCGAGCGGGACACCCTCGCGCTGCTGCTGGTCTGGGAGATCGGCAAGCCGTGGCGGCTCGCCTGCGCCGACGTCGACCGCGCCCTGGACGGTGTGCGGTGGTACCTCGAGGAGATCGAACGGCAGCTCGCCGGGCGACGCCCACTGCCGGGCCCGGTCAGCAACATCGCGTCGTGGAACTACCCGATGTCGGTGCAGATTCATGCCGAGCTCGTCCAGGCGCTGTCCGGCAACGCCGTGGTGGCTAAGACCCCGTCACAGGGCGGCTTCCACACGCTGACCTTGGCACACGCGTTGATGCGCCGGGCCGGGCTCCCCGTCACCCTGCTGTCCGGCGTCGGCGCCGAGCTCGGCAACGCCCTGATCAGCGCCCCCGAGATCGGTGCGCTCGCCTTCGTCGGTGGTCGGGCCAACGGACGCAAGGCCGCCACCACGCTGGCCGACACCGGCAAGCGCCATTTCCTTGAGCAGGAAGGCCTCAACGCCTGGGGTATCTGGGATTTCAGCAAGTGGGATGACCTCGCGGGACACCTCAAAAAGGGCTTCGAGTACGCCAAGCAGCGGTGCACCGCCTATCCGCGTTACGTCGTACAGCGCGAATTGTTCCCCGAGTTTCTCGAGACCTACCTGCCGGTCGCGCAGTCGCTGCGCTTCGGGCACCCGCTTGCTGTCGAGAACGCCGATGACGACCTGCCCGAGCTCGACTTCGGCCCGGTGATCCACGCCACGAAGGCCGCTGAACTGCGTGAGCGCTACGCCGAGGCCGTCGCCGGTGGCGGTATCCCGCTGTACCGCGGTGGTCTTGAGGACGGCCGTTTCCTCGACGGACAGGACACCGGTGCCTACGTCGCGCCGGCCTGCGTGCTCGGTCCGCCAAGTAACTGGTCGCTGCAGCATGCCGAGCCGTTCGGTCCGCTGGACTCCGTCGTCATCGTCGACACCGAGGCCGAGCTGTTGGCCGCCATGAACGCCTCCAACGGATCCTTGGTGGCCTCCATCGCGACGGACGACGCCGCCTTCGGTGCCCGCGTCGGTGAGGAACTGCAGGCCTTCAAGGTCGGCATCAACAAGCCGCGCAGCCGCGGCGACCGCGACGAGGTCTTCGGCGGCAAGGGTGCGTCGTGGAAGGGCGCCTTCGTCGGCGGCGACCTGCTCGTGCAGGCCGTCACCGAGGGTCCCGACGGCGAGCAACTCTTCGGCAACTTCCCGTCGTACTCCCTCTACCCCGACACCGTCTGATCGCCGCCGGCGCAGCGCCGGAGCCAGGGACACGCGCAGCCGTACCGCCGTCCTGGGCGAGGGCTAGATGACCTTTTCGACGTCGGGGTAGTGGCAGGCGACCGGGTGGCCCTGACCACGCTCCTCGAGGGCCGGCAGTTGGTTGATGCAGGCCTCGCGCTGGCTGTCGTCGAGCTGGTCGCGGAACACCTGGCAGCGGGTGCGGAACCGGCAACCGCTGGGGGGAGCCGCGGGGGAGGGCACGTCACCGGCCAGCACGATGCGCTGACGCTCGCGCTCCTTGCGCGGATCCGGGATCGGGATCGCCGACAGCAGGGCCCGCGTGTAGGGGTGCGCCGGACTCTCGAACAGGTCGTCGCGATCGGCGATCTCCACGATCCGGCCGAGGTACATCACCGCAATGCGGTCTGCGGTGTGGCGGACGACCGAGAGGTCGTGTGCGATGAAGATGTAGGACAGCCCCAGTCGGTCCTGCAGAGCCTCGAGCAAGTTGACCACGCCGGCCTGGATGGACACGTCCAGCGCGGAGACCGGCTCGTCCAGGACGAGCACCCTGGGCTCGAGCGCCATGGCCCGAGCGATGCCGATGCGCTGGCGCTGACCACCGGAGAACTCGTGCGGATAGCGGTTGCCGTGTTCGGGATTGAGCCCAACGGTCCGCAGGAGCTCGGCGACGGTCGCCCGGCGACCCGCGTTGCTCTCGCCGAGATTGTGGATGACCAGCGGCTCGGCCACGATGTCGTTGACGGTCATCCGGGGGTTCAGTGAGGCGTAGGGATCCTGGAAGACCAGTTGCATATCGCGCCGGACGTGGCGCAGGGCCGAACCGGTCAGCTTGGTGACGTCCTGGCCGTCGTAGATGACCTCACCGGACGTGGCCGGCTGCAGGTTGAGGATGGCGCGGCCGGTTGTCGACTTGCCGCAGCCGGACTCGCCCACGATGCCGAGAGTTTCGCTGCGGTAGACGTCGAACGACACGTCGCAGACCGCGTGGATCTGACCGACGGTACGTCGCAGGAGTCCGCCGCCGCGGACCGGGAAGTGCTTGACGAGATTGCGCACCTGCAGCACCGGCTGGTCCGCGGAGGTGGACGTCGGCGTGGGCTCGTTTGTCGTGGCGGTCATGCCTTCGGTCCCAACGTGTCGGAGACGTGGCAGGCGGCGCTGTGGTCGACACCGATCACGGGAAGCAGAGCCGGCTCCTTCTGCTCACACACGGGGATGCGGTAGTCGCAGCGCGGAGAAAAGGGGCAACCGGGGGCGAGGTTGAGCAGCGACGGCGGCGAGCCGGGGATGGGCTTGAGCTCCTCGCCACTCCCGCTGTCCAGCCGAGGGATGCTGTTGAGCAGGCCGATCGTGTAAGGCATCTGGCTGCCGTAATAGAGGTCGTCGACGTCGCCAGTCTCTACCGGCTTGCCGGCGTACATCACCAGGACACGGTCGGCCACGCCTGCGACGACGCCGAGGTCATGGGTGATCAGGATCATCGCGGCGTTGGTGGCCTCACGGGCCACGTTGAGTGTCTCCAGGATCTGCGCCTGAACGGTCACGTCGAGCGCCGTCGTGGGCTCGTCCGCGATGAGGACATCGGGGTCATTGGCGATCGCGATCGCGATGACGACACGCTGGCGCATGCCCCCCGAGAACTCGTGCGGGTAGTTGGCTGCGCGCTCTTTGGCGTTGGGGATGCCGACGAGCTGCAGCAGATCGATGGCCCGCCCCAGCGCGTCTTTCTTGCTGATGTCGTTGTGGGCCCTCACGGCCTCGGCCAGCTGCCAGCCGATGCTATAGACCGGGTTGAGCGAAGAGATGGGGTCCTGGAAGACCATCGAGATCCGGCGCCCGCGCAGCTTGGCCATGGTGTGATAAGACGCACCCACGAGCTCCTGGCCACCGAGCTTCACCGAACCGGTGACGCGAGCGGTCTCCGGCAGCAGCCCCATGATGGCCAGCGACGTGACCGACTTGCCAGAGCCCGACTCGCCGACGATCCCGAGCACTTCGCCAGGGGACAACCGATAGCTCACACCGCGGACGGCCTGCACCAATCCGTCGTCGGTAGGGAAGTCGACCGACAGGTTGGTGACGTCCAGGAGCGCGCCCTGGGGTTCGGGGGCGAGGTCGAAGGCGGCCGTCATGCGCGGACCCGTCGCTGCTGCGGGTCGAGCGCGTCGCGCGCGCCGTCGCCGACGAAGTTGATGGTGAGCGCGATGAGGATGATGACCAGTCCCGGGAAGTAGAAGAGCCACGGGCGGGTGGATGCGGCCGACTGGCCGACGCTGATCAGCAGTCCCAGCGAGGTCGACGGGTACTTGATGCCGAAGCCGAGGTAGGACAGGCCCGTCTCGGCCAGGATCGCGAAGGCGACGGTGATGGTCGCGTTGACGATGATCGGTCCCACCGCGTTGGGCAGCAGGTGCCGAAAGATGATGCGGCGGTCGGTGGCTCCGAGGCAGCGGGCTGCCTCGACGTATTCCTTCTCGCGAAGCGAGAGAAACAGCCCACGGATCACCCGAGCGATAGACAGCCACGACAGCGACGCGAGGATAAGGGCGATCGTGACCGGGTCGCCGCCGCCATTGGCGAGCAGGGTGCTGAGCGTAATGAGGATGGCCAGGGACGGGATCGTCAGCAACAGATCGACGAACCGCATCATCAGCGCGTCGATGCGCCCGCCGTAGAAACCAGAGATCGCGCCGAAGACTGTCCCGAAGGCAGTGGACAGCGCCGCGACCATGAGCGCGACCAGGATCGAGATCCGGGTGCCGGCCAGGACCTGGGCGAGCAGGTCGTGGCCGGTCGAGTCGGTCCCCATCGGGTGCCTGCCGCTGGGCGAGAGCGACAAGTCATCGGTGATGTCGGTGCTCTTGAAGTGCCAGACCTGCTCGCCGAAGACCGACAGCAGCACCAGCAGCACAAAAATGACGAGGCTAACGACCGCAAGTCGGTGTTGCAGAAAGCGGCGCAGCACCTGAGAGCTCTGGGACCGTCGCTTGACGGTGAACTCGCGCTCGCGCGGCTGCTGGATGTCGCCGGACTCGACCACGTCCGGGGACGGGACGGGAGCGTCAGGCATAGCGGATCCTTGGGTCAAGGAAGGCGTACATCAGGTCGGCGATCAGGTTGAACAGCACCACGATCACGGCGGAAACCATCAGCCAGGCCAGCAGCCGGTTGACGTCCTGATCGTTGACGGAGGTGAGCAGCATCTCGCCCATCCCGTGCCAGGCGAAGACGCGTTCGGTGATGACCGCGCCACCCAGGATGGCGCCGACGTCGAGGGCGACGACGGTGGTGATCGGGATGAGCGCGCAGCGCAGGGCGTGCCGAACCAGCACCCGACGGCGGGACAAGCCCTTGGCCCGCGCGAGGCGGATGTAGTCACTGTTAAGAACGTCGAGCATCGAGGAACGTTGGTAGCGGCTCCACGCGGCGTAGCTGACCGCGGCCAACGCCAGCGTCGGGAGGACCAGGTGTCCGGCGATATTGGGAAGTTTGTCGAAGAAGTTGCCCTCGAGGTTGGGAGTGCGGTCACCAACGGTGTAGACGATCGTTTGCCCCACCGCTTTGTTGAGCTTGATGGCCAAGAACTCTTTCATCAAGGCGGCAAGCCAGAACACCGGCATCGACAGCGCGAGGAATCCCAGCAGCGTCGCGGTGTAATCGATGGGGGAGTACTGCTTCACGGCCGAGAGCACGCCGACAACCATGGCCAGCACAACCGCGATCAGCATCGCCAGGATGACCATGCGCAAGGTGACGCCGAGGCGGATCGTGAGGTCCTGACCGATGTCGATCCCCTTGACCGACGGTCCGAAGTTGCCATGGAGCACGCCGGTCAACCAGTCCCAGTACTGCTTGATCAAGGGCTGATCCAAGCCCAGAGCTACCCGACGGGCCTGAAGCACCGACTCCGGCACGGGAGGGTTGCGGCCTTCAAGATCGCGGAGTGGGTCGCCAGCGAAGTGGACCAGGGCGTAGACGATCATCGACGAAAGCAACAGCAGCGGGATCGAGATAAAGAGCCGCCGAAGAGCGTAGACGAACACGAGCCGCCTTTCCCGGGAGCAAGAAGCGTTCGGGGGGACCTCCGGCTCTCGCCAGCGATCCCCCCGAACCTTAGATCAGAACTGTTACTTCAGAACTGTTACTTCAGACCCCACTGCCCGACATTCCAGAACGGGCCAGCGCTGGAAGCGTTGTCGCCGATGTTGACGTACTTGTCGCTGTACGCGATGAAGGTGGGCTTCTGATAGAGCGGGATGGTGACCATGTCATCCCACAGCTGCTTATCAATCGCGTTGAACGCCTCGGCGCGCTTGACGTCGTCGAGGATGTTGTTGGCGTCGTTGAACGCCTGGTCGACCTTCGGGTTGGAGTACTTGCCGTAGTTCTGGCCAGACCCCGTGGAGTAGATCGACTTGTTGGCCGTGGCGAACGGAGTCGCGACCCAGGCGAAGTCGGCGATGTCGTAGTTGCCCTTCGGCAGGCGCTCGCCGAAGTAGACAGCCGCCTTGCTGTTGTCGATCTTGATGTCGACGCCGATCGCCTTCATCTGCGTCTTGAACAGCTCACCCTGCGTCTCGCGAAGCGCATTTCCAGCCGTGGTGGTGAAGCGGAAGGAAAGCTTCTTGCCAGCCTTGGCGTAGATGCCGTCGGCGCCCTTGGCGTAGCCAGCATCCTCGAGCAGCTTGGTGGCCGCGGCGGCGTCGCCCTTGCCGTAGTCGCCGGCGTTGTCGACGTACTCCTTCTGGTTGTTGACGTAGAT
>JBKJLP010000164.1:0-8165 GCA_046596735.1 Mycobacteriales bacterium
GCGTCAACGAGGCGGCTGCCGAACCCCAGTCGGCGTGCCGAGTCGTGATTTCCGCTGATCAGAACGATGCGCGCGCCGGTCTCGCGCAGGCGGACCAGGGCCTGCTCGCACAGCTCCACGGCGTCGAGCGAGGGCACGGCCCGGTCGTAGACATCGCCGGAGACCAGCACAGCGTCCACGCGCTCAGCCAGCGCTGTCTCCACGAGACCGTCGAGGAAGTCGGCCTGCGCGTCCCGCAGGTCGGCACGGTGGAGCGAGCGGCCCAGGTGCCAGTCGGAGGTGTGCAGCAGCCGCATCCTCGGACCGTACGACCGCGGTCCGACACGCGGCGCAGGACACGCTGGCCCGGCTGGTCAGCCGGGTTCGGGACGCACTACGGTGGCCCCATGGAGCGCAACGCCCGCAACGACCTCCCGCTGATCATCGGCGCTGTTGTCGGACTCATCCTGTCCGGCGTGATCATCTTCGTCTCGGTGGATGTCGCCACCCCGGCGGAGGCCTTCGACAGCAACTCCCCTAACGCGACGACGCCGGGACCTGCGTCCTCTTTTAACATCCGCTGACCGCTCAACTCAGTCGGTCACCTCGTCTGCTCGGGGCGGGTCAGCGCCAGCCCGCGAGCACGTGATCGCTGCGGCCCGGACCGCGTAGTCCAGCGCTGCTGCCAGGTCGTTGACACCCAGCCGGTCCAGCCGACCGCCGAGGTGGCCTCGTCGGTCCAGCGCCCGCAGCAGACCGGCCGTGAACGTGTCTCCGGCTCCGACCGTGTCGACAACGTCGACCGGGACTGCTGGCACGCGTACGACCTCCCTGGCGAGACCCTAAGCGGCACGAGTGAGATGACATCCGATCGGATATAGTTCTGCCGGTGAACGCCGCCTACCTCCTCCGTACGGCCCGCACCCGGGCCGGCCTGACTCAGCGCGGGCTTGCCCTCGCGGCCGCAACCTCGCAGTCTGCCGTCGCAGCGATCGAATCCGGCCACAAGCAGCCGACGATCGCCACCCTCGAACGGCTTCTCGCGGCCGCCGGGACCGAGTTGATCATCGCCGACCCGGGACAGGCCACGCTGCTGCGTCGGTCCCGCCGCCTCGAGGACGTGCTGGGCCTAGCCGAGGCGCTCCCCTTTCGGCGCAGCGGTGGATTGCGCTACCCGCGCGTGCCGGCATGACCAGCCTGGTCGAGAAGGTGATTGCCCTCGCGGACTCCTTGACGGCGGCCCGGATTCCGCACGCCTTCGGCGGAGCGATCGCCTTGGCCTACTACACCGAAGATCCGCGCGGCACCCGGGACGTGGACGTCAACGCCTTTGTCGTCTCCACCAGCGGGCAGGTCGTGCTGGACGCGCTCCCCACGGGCGTCCAGGTGCCAGCGGGGACCGCCGATCGGCTCGCCCAGGACGGTCAGGTGCGGCTCTGGTGGGACGACACGCCTGTCGACCTCTTTCTCGACTATGCACCACTGCACACGCAGGCAGCCCACGGCGCCCGCGACGTGCCGTTCGCCGACCGGCAGATCCGAGTGCTGGGGCCTATCGAGCTGGTGCTGTTCAAGGCGCTGTTCGACCGCCCCAAGGACTGGGTCGACATCGCCACCGTCATCGAGAACGACGGGGTCGACCGGCCTTCCGTGCGGCGGGGTCTGCTCAAGCTCTTGGGACCACAGGACCCGCGGGTCGCGAAGTGGGACGTCCTGGCCGGATAAGTGAGCGGGCGGTAGGCCCGCCGCCGGTCAGTCCGCTGTCGCCAGCCAGGCGGCGGTGTCGGGCGGCAGCCGGCCGTTCGCCAGCGGATCACTGGAGAGCAGCACGTGCGCCTGCGCGGGAAGCGGGACGGCCACCCCGGACAGGTTCACCATGCAGGCAAATCCGGTCGGCCGCGCGAAGTGCAGCACATCGGCAGGAGCGTCGAGCCACGACAGGCTGCCATCGCCCAGCGCCGGGGTGTTTCGGCGCAGCGCCAGTGCCGACCGGTACAGCTCCACGAAGCTGCCCGCGACACCTACCTGCGCGGCGGCGGTCCGCTCCCCCCACGTTGCCGGCTGCGGCAGCCAAGGTGGCCCACCGAACCCGTACGGCGGGGCCTGACCCGACCAGGGGATCGGCACGCGGCAGCCGTCACGGCCGCGATCGGTGTGCTCCGAGCGCTCCCAGGTGGGATCGGCCAGCATGTCGTCGGGAAGGTCCTCCACCTCCTCCAGGCCCAGCTCCTCGCCCTGGTAGATGTACGCCCCGCCAGGCAGCGCGAGCATGAGCAGCGCTGCCGCCCTCGCCCGGCGCCGGCCCAGCACGAGATCATCGGGCCGGTCGATGAGGTCCTGGAGGCTGTGGGTAGGCCGGTCGACCTGCGTACGTGCGTAGCGGGAAACGTGCCGGGCGACGTCGTGGTTGGACAGCACCCAGGTGGCCGGAGCGCCGACCTTGTCGTGGTCGTACACGGTGGAGTCGATGACGCGCCGCAACGCCGGCGCCAGCCAGGGTGCGCGCAGGAAGTCGAAGTTGAACGCCGTGTGCAGCTCGTCCGGTCTGACGTAGGCGGCGAGCCGCTCGGGCCGTGACACCCAGGCCTCGGCCACGAAGACGCGAGGCGGGTCATAGCTGTCCGCGACCGCCCGCCAGGAGCGGTAGATCTCATGCACCTCGTCGCGGTCCCAGTGCGGGTGACGTCCCCCCTGAGCGGACATCGAGCGATCGGCGGGCTGTTCGAGGTCGGGCAGCCCGGGAGCTTTGACCAGCCCGTGCGCGACGTCGATGCGGAAGCCATCGACGTCACGGTCGAACCAGAAGCGCAGGGTGGCCTCGACGTCGGCGCGGACCTCGGGGTGGTTCCACTCCAGATCCGGCTGCTCGGCAGCGAACAGGTGGAGGTACCACTGCCCGGCTGGGCCGGATTCCCGGGTCCAGGCGGGACCGCCGAAGACACTGCGCCAGTCGTTCGGCGGCTCGGTCCCGTCGGTCCTCCCCTCGCGGAACAGGTAACGCGCGCGCTCGGGCGAGCCTGGCTCGGCAGCGAGCGCGGCCTGGAACCACACGTGCTGGTCTGAGGTGTGGTTGGGCACCAGGTCGAGCAGCACCCGTAGCCCGTGATCGTGTGCCTCACGGATGAGCGCTGTCGCCTCATCCAGTGAGCCGAAGACGGGCTCAACCGCGCGGTAGTCGGCGACGTCGTAGCCGCCGTCGGCCATCGGCGAGGGATACCAGGGGTTGATCCAGAGCGCGTCGACGCCCAAGGCGGCGAGGTAGGGCAACCGGTCGCGGATGCCGGCGATATCACCGATCCCATCACCGTTGCCATCAGCAAAACTGCGTAGGTAAACCTGGTAGATGACGGCGCTGCGCCACCAATCGGCGTCGTGGGAGAGCACTCGGCAACCCTAAGAGACGCTCAATTGACCTGGCGGTCGTAGCCCTGCCAGTACTGCTCGCGCAGTTTGAACTTCTGGATCTTTCCGGTTGCTGTACGCGGGATCTCCGTACGCAACTCGATGGAGGTGGGCGACTTGTAGCCGGCGAGGTTGGCCTTGCAGTGCGCGATGAGCTCCGCCTCGGAAGCCTCGTGGCCAGCGGCCAGCACGACAAGGGCCTTGATGGTCTCGCCCCACTTGTCCGACGGCACGCCGATGACCGCGACCTCCGCCACGGCCGGGTGCGAAAAGAGGCAATCTTCCACCTCGATCGAAGAGACGTTTTCGCCGCCCGTGATGATCACGTCTTTACGCCGATCGGCGATCGTCAGGTAGCCCTCGTCGTCGATGCTGCCGCCGTCACCGGTGTGGAACCAACCTCCGTCGAGCGCGTCAGCGGTCGCCTCCGGCTGCTCCCAGTAGCCCTCGAGCACCACGTTGGAGCGAGCCAGCACCTCCCCCTGGTCCGACAACGAGAGCTCGACACCGAGTGCGGGCATGCCGGCGCGGGAGAGCCGCCGAGCCGCCTCCTCGGGCGCGAGCGCGTCCTCCTCGGCCCGCCGGCGGTTGACCGTCAACAGCGGGGACGTCTCGGTGAGGCCGTAGATCTGCAGGAACTCCCAACCCAGCTCTTCCTCGATGCGTTGGATCGTCCGGGACGGCGGCGGCGCCCCCGCGCAGATCACGCGGACGCTGTCGCGACCGGGCACTACACCGTCCCAGTCAGCGGCGGCGTCCAGGATCGACGCGACCACGGCCGGCGCCGCGCACAGCACGGTGACGCCGTGTTCCTTGATGCGCCGCAGGATGTCGGCGCCGTCGACTTTGCGCAGCACAATCTGCGGCACCCCCATCCCGGCCATCGCGAACGGCATGCCCCAGCCGTTGGCGTGAAACATCGGCAGCGTGTGCAGATAGACGTCGCGGTCAGTCACGCCGGCGTGCAGGGCAAACGTCACGGCGTTGACCCACAGGTTGCGATGGGTGATCTGGACGCCCTTGGGTCGAGCCGTCGTGCCGGACGTGTAGTTGATGGTGGCGGTGGCGTCCTCGTCCGCCGCCCACTGCTGCGGTGCGCTGTCGGGCCGCAGCATCGCCTCGTAGTCCGGGCCGAGCACGATCCGGTGCTTCGCCGTGACCGCACTCAGGGCGGCGTCGATCTCGGGATCGACCAACAGGACCGAGGCCCCGGAATGCTCGACGATGTAGGCCACCTCGGCGGGGGCCAGACGGAAGTTAATGGGTACGTAGACCCGGCCGTACGAGCAGGCGCCGTAGAACCCCTCGAGGAGCCGGGCGCTGTTGTGGCTGACAATCGCGACCCGCTCGCCGGGGCCTACGCCGAGCTCGTCCAGCCCAGCGGCGAGCGCCCGCGTCCGGGCTGCGAACTCGCCGTAGGTCTGCGTACCGAGGCCGCCTGCCTGAGCCTGGCCCGGCTCGTCGACGATGCCGGGGCGATCGCCGTAGCAGGACTCGGCCCGCCGCAGGAAATCGGCGGTGGAGAAAGGGACTTTCACGTACGGCCCCCTGGGTCGGGCAAGGCGTCCCAAAAGGCGGTCAGCAGCGCAGCTCCCGCCGCCGGAGCCTGATAGGGCCAGAAGTGACCGGCACCGTCGATGACGGCGAACTGTGCGCCGAGTTGGTCAGCAACCTCGCGGGCCAAGCGCTCGTCGCCGAACACGTCGTCGGCCGGGTTCAGCACCAGGCCCGGCGCGCCCACCGGCGACCAGGGACCCCAGTCGGCGTAAGGGTTGGGCAGCGCCGAGCGGTAGAGCCCGAGGATGCTGGCCCCCATGGTGGCGTCGCTGGCCTCGGCCATCTCCAGGGCGTCGTCGTGACTGACACCCATCGCCTCAAACAACCCGGCGCGATCCTGCGGCGACATGGCGTTCTGCGCCTCAATGAAGGCCTCACCCTCGCCTGGCGTCTGCCAAAGCTTGCCGATGTCGTGCCATTCGTAATCAGGGTGGGCGATGTTGCCGATGTCGGCCGCCCACGAGCGCACCAGGTCGGGCCGGGTCGTGACGACGCGGTATGTCAGGCCAGCGCCCCAGTCGTGACCGACGAGGTCAACGGGCTCGTCGTACGCCTCGAGTTGGTGCACCAGCCAGTCGGCGTAGTCGTCTTTGGTTCCGCCGAAGCCTTCGGGCCGAGGACAGCCGAAGCCGGGTAGCTCAAGCGCGTCGGACTCCCGACCGATGAGGGCTCTGATCTTGTTCCAGATCACCGCGGTCTCGGGGACTCCGTGCACAAAGACGATCACGGCCACAACCTCCCACACGTCACCCATGATCGGTAAGGGACGATGAGGCCGTGACTGCTACTGACCCGCATGTCCCTGACCGCACCCTGCCCCTGCCGAGCGGAGCCGCCCTACCGCTGCTCGGCTTCGGCACCTGGCAACTTCGCGGTGAGGTGGCGACCGCTGCCACCGAACATGCGCTCAGGGTTGGCTACCGCCACCTCGACACCGCCACGATGTACGCCAACGAGGCCGAGGTCGGTCAGGCGCTGGTCGCGAGTGGCGTCGATCGAGCGGACGTTTTCGTGACCACCAAGCTGCCGCCGGACCACGCCGGTCGGGCTTCCGCGACTCTGCAGGAAAGCCTGCGGTTGTTGGGGATCGACGCGGTCGACCTGTGGCTGCTGCACTGGCCGCCGGCGCCCGACCTGATCGTCAGCACCTGGCGAGAGCTCATCGCCGCGCGCGACGCCGGGCTGGCTCGGGACATCGGTGTCAGCAACTTCAGCCTGAGCCAGCTCGACGAGATCACTGAGGCGACCGGAGTAGCCCCGGCGGTCAACCAGATCACGTGGAGCCCACTGCTGTTTGATCGCTCGGTGCTCGACGGTCACGCATCGCGGGGCGTCGTGCTGGAGGGCTACAGCGCGCTACGTAACGGCGCACTCGAGCACCCCGTTATCGTCGACATCGCGGACCGGATCCGCCAGACGGCCGCGCAGGTCATTCTGCGCTGGCACCTGCACCACGACACGGTCGTCATTCCGAAGTCCTCCGATCCCGAGCGCATCGCCGCCAACGCCGACCTGGACTTCGCGCTGTCCCCCGCAGATTTGTCAGCTCTGGACGCGCTCAGCGCCCGCTGACCGCGCGCTCCACGCAGGCCCTACTGCCGACTCGCCGCAAACAGCACATGGGTCGCGCCGTCCCACACGCCGGGCTCGGCGCAGAGCCGGACCTCGTTGTCGAGGAACCGCGACCAGTGGCCGGGGTCGGCGGCCAGCCGCTCAAGGACCTCGGGGTCGCCGAGGGACGCCCAATTGCTCGCGGAGGCCGCGAGCACTGCGCCTCCGGCTGACGAGACCAGATCGGCGACTTCAGCCCAACGGAACATCTTGCAGGTGTGTCCACTCCCCGGCGGCTGCGTCTCTCTCAGGTCGCCGGTGGACAACACCCGGTCGTTAGCGTCGTCACCCAGGGTCTCGATGATCTTCACGACGCCGGGCAGGAACTGCCGGTAGGCCCCGATGGTGGACATCACCGACGCGACCAGTGGACCGCCCGGGCGAACGACGCGAAACAGGCCGTCGATGGCGGCCTCGACACGGTCAAAGGCGTAGGACAGCGGACCGCCGAACGCCAGGACAGCGTCGAACTCGCCCGCTTCGTACGGCGGCAGGTGGCACACGTCGGCGATCTCGCGTCGCTCGACGGCAGCAGCTAACCCGGCCTGCGTGACGTACTTATCGTTGAGTTCCAACTGCACGGGCGACAGGTCGGTGACCACGACGGAGGCGCCGAGTCGAGCCAGCTCGATGGTGAAGCGGCCGGGGCCAGCGCCAACTTCCAGGACCCGCATCCCTGGGGTGATGAAGCGCTGCAGGAACCGGCGGTGCACCTCGAAACTGACCTGTCCGGCACGGGTGCCCTCGAGGCGCTCCCATTCACCCTCGGCAAACGCGTCGAAGTAGTCACGGACACCGGCGACCGACGCCTCGTGGTCATCGATAGGGCGCTCTACGGTCATCCGCGGAAGGTACCTAGTGGTGGGGCGGGCGGGGCTCGAACCCGCGACCGAGAGATTATGAGTCTCCTGCTCTGACCAGCTGAGCTACCGCCCCCACGAGGGAATTGTCGCAGTTCAGCGCGCCCGCATCATCACAGCGTGCCCGCGCCCGCGGCCGATCAGCCAGCGGTTCACCGGAACCGTAAGCACAAACGCGATGGCCAGCCCAGTCAGCAGTGAGAACCAGAACAGCGCGTCGGTCAGTCCCGCCGAGATCGCCCCGGGGACGAGCAGGATGAACCCGTTGTCCACGATCTCCATGACACCGATACTCACGGTGTCTGCGGCCAGCGCAATCGGCACAGCAGCGCCGAACGCGAGCCCGCTTCGCATCACCGGACCGACGGTGAAGCCGTAACCGAAGAGGAAAGCCAGCACGGTCGACAGCACGATGCTCGCCACGTCCGACAGATCCAAAGCGGTGGCAGTCACCATGCCCAGGATCTCGCCGATGGCGCAGCCGGTAAGGCAGTGCACCGTAGCGCTGACCGCCATGCTGGTGAGGGCCCGGCCCATCGGCAATTCGTGCTTCATCTGGCTGTGGTCCACGGTTACGCCTTTCCGATCAGGGGAGCCAAGGCAGCGAGGCTCGGCGCAGGCTGACGCCGTCGACGAGTAGCAGGTACGAGTTTCCCCACGATCATGCATCCGCACCGTCGGGCCAGCCAACCCCAGCAGGCCGGAGCCACAGGTCAGCGGGTGGCTGGTCTGCGGGTCGGGCGGGGTGGGCTGGTG
>JBKJLP010000246.1:0-5299 GCA_046596735.1 Mycobacteriales bacterium
AGATGACGTACATGCTGCCGCGGCTGCGCGGCTGGGGTGAGTCGCTGTCACGCCAGGGCGGTGGCGCGGGTGGTTCGGGCGGCGGCGTCGGGACCCGCGGTCCGGGCGAGACCATGATCGAGACAGACCGTCGCCGCATTCGCGCGCGCAAGTCCAAGCTGACGGCCGAGATCAAGCTGATGAAGACCGCCCGCGACACCAAGCGGCAGGAGCGGGTCCGCAACCGGGTGCCCTCGGTGGCCATCGCCGGTTACACCAACGCGGGCAAGTCCTCGCTGCTGAACCGCCTGACGGGCGCCGGCGTACTGGTGGAGAACGCGCTGTTCGCGACCCTCGACCCGACGGTACGGCGCGCCTCGACACCGTCTGGCCGGGAGTTCACGCTGGCCGACACGGTCGGCTTCGTTCGGCACCTGCCGCACCAGCTGGTCGAGGCATTCCGCTCGACGCTGGAGGAGGTGCAGTACGCCGACCTGATCCTGCACGTCGTCGACGGCGCGCATCCCGACCCGGAGTCGCAGCTGACGGCGGTGCGGTCGGTGTTCGCCGAGATCGGAGCGGACGGGATCCCCGAGATCGTGGTCGTCAACAAGGCCGACATCGCCGACGCGCTGGTGCTCGGCCGGCTGCAGCGCCGCGAGAAGCACTGCGTGCAGGTGTCGGCGCTGACCGGTGCAGGTCTGCCGCAGCTGCTCGACCTGCTCGAGGTGGAGGTGCCGCACCTGGACACCGTCGTCGACGTCGTGCTGCCGTACAGCCTCGGTGCGCTGGTGGCGCGGATCCACGACGAGGGTGAGGTGCTCACCGAGGAGCACACCGACTCGGGGACGCGGCTTTCCGCGCGGGTCGGACCGGCACTGGCCGCGGAGCTGGCCAACTACGCCGTGGCCTGACCCGTTCCATCACCACGGCGCCCGCACTAGCGGCGGAGGGTGCCGAGGTCGACCTGGTCGCCGCGGTCGAGGAACACCTGCTGCTTGCTGCCGCCGACGGTCACCGTCCAGTGCTCCTTGGGCAGCTTGAAGACGATCGACGTCGGTCGCATGCTCGGGTTGGCGTGCACCGTGAACCGCCCGTCGTGGCCAGTGCTGGCCGTCGACGCGATCGACTCGGGGACGCTGCCGTCCTTCGTTTTGTCGACGTCGACCGCGATCGGTGTCTTGAACGACTTGGACAGCCGGACCGTCGCGCCCGCGATCGGCGCGCCCGCGTCGTCGACGACCCGCCCGGTGATGACGCCGTGGTTGCGGGTGTCGGCCGCCGCCTCGGCCAGCAGCAGCCAGGCCGGCCGGTTCTTGGCGTAGGTCTTCGGGATCTCGGTCGCGTAGTCCGGGTGGAAGGCCCGGTTGTGCTCGAAGGTGTAGACGATGGTGCGGAGCGCGCCGTACGACCAGTCCCGGCTGGTGCCTGCTGTCGGGTAGAGCGACAGGCCGATCTGGTTCCGGTAGCCGTGGTGCGCGCACATCTGCGCGCCGAGGTCTTCCTGGAAGTCGTTGTCCGGCGACGGGTCCTTGGTGTATCCCCACGGCCGCATGCAGAGCTGGCCGTAGGTGTGGTTCGTCAGGTAGGCCGTGACCTGCTGGGTCTTCATGACGCTCGCGATGTTGCGGCTCTCCGGCTCGGAGAACGGCCGGGAGCCGCCGTAGGTCTGGCTGGTCCGGTCCGACCCGCCGCCTTCGCCGCCCCAGTAGAACGGGTAGTTGCGGTTGGGGTCGGTGCCGTGAGCGTCAGCGTTGAGGCGTGAGGAGACGCCACCGGCGGCGTACAGCGCGTCGGTCAGCGAGCGCTTGTTCTTGCGCCAACCGCTCTCCAGGCCGGCCACCTCGAAGCCGGTGTTGTTGTTGAGCACCGGGTTGAAGACCGGCGACGCCTCGCGCGAGTGCACGAAGCCGTCCGGGTTGACGATCGGAACGACCACGACCTTGATCTTCTTGAGCAGCGCGGTGATGCGGGCGTCCTTGCCGTACGACGCCAGCAGGTCGAACGCGAACATGATCGTGTACTCCGACGACGGCCACTCGCGGGCGTGGTGCACGCCGTCGACCCAGAAGGTGGGCCGGCCATCGGTGCGGGCCTTGCCGATGTCGTCGGCGATCTCGATGCCGTACACCGTCCGGCCCTCGAGGGACTTCTCCGGGAAGGTGAACATCCGGGCGTTCTTCGGGTGCTTGGTGGCGAGTGCCTGCAGGTCGGTGACGTAGTCGGCGTAGTGGCGGTAGGCGGTGCGCTCGCCGGGCTGCAGCGGCAGGCCGCTGGTGCGGCCGACGGCGGGGGCGTCCTGGCCCTGGTGCGGCGTCGTCACGGTGTAGTCGAGGCCGAGCCGATCGAGCTTGGCCCGGTCGCCCGGCCACAGCAGGAGCTCCATCGTGCCGTCGGCGAGGACGCTGTGGGTGTCGTCGAAGGCCAGGAGGGCGGCGGCCTGCGCGGCGGTGCGCGGGCGGACGCGGGCGAAGGACAGCATCTCGCCGGGCACCGTGGAGGTCGCGGCGCCGTACGCGGGCAGCTTCAGGGCCGGGGCGCTGGCGACCAGGGCGGCGCCGTACAGCAGGTGTCGGCGGCTGAGCTCGAGCACGGGTGTGTCTCCTCGCGGTGGGGCCTCGCGAGAGGGTTCGCCGTGCGGGCGGGTTTCCCTGCCGGTGTGGTCGGCCTCAGATCTTGCGCAGGACGGTGACGACCCGGCCGAGGATGGTGGCCTCGTCGCCGGCGATCGGGGCGTAGTTGGGGTTGTGCGGCATCAGCCAGACGTGCCCGTCGCGCTTCTTGAAGGTCTTGACGGTCGCCTCGCCGTCGATCATCGCAGCAACGATGTCGCCGTTGTCGGCGTTGGGCTGCTGGCGGACGACCACCCAGTCGCCGTCGGAGATGGCAGCGTCAATCATCGAGTCGCCGACGACCTTCAGCATGAACAGCGTGCCGGTGCCGACCAGCTCACGGGGGAGCGGAAAGACGTCTTCCACCGCCTCCTCGGCGAGGATCGGCCCACCAGCCGCGATCCGCCCCAGGACGGGGACGTACGCCGGGCGGGGATGGGCAGCGCGCTCGGCGGCCTCATCCTGGGCGGTCTCGCGCGCGTCGTCGGCGGCTTGCGCTGCCGCGGCGACGTCGCCCGGCATCCGGACGTCGACGGCGCGGGGCCGAGACGGATCCTTGCGCAGGAAGCCCTTCTTCTGCAGCGTCATGAGCTGGTGGGACACGCTGCTGGTGCTCGTCAGGCCGACGGCCTCGCCGATCTCGCGGACGGTGGGCGGGTAGCCGCGGCGCTCGACGGAGTCGCGGATGACGTCGAGCACCTTGCGCTGACGTGGGGTCAGGCCGGTCTCGTCCGGCGCGCCCTCAGGGAGGTCGTGCACGTTGGTCTTGCTGGGGCTCGACTTCGCCATGGGTGGCCTCCTGGGGGTGGGATCTGATGCGGACGGTAACCCCCAACACGCTCAGAATCAAACATCTGTTCGAGCGTGTCCTGGTTTTTGTCGGTGGGGTGGGGTACAACTTCGCTCAGACGTTCGATCGAACAGTCGTTCGACGTTCTGCAGGTTTTACCGGATGCCAGAGGAGCCGACATGACCACCACCGCCGCCCGTACCGCTTTCGCCCCGGTCGCCGTGGCGACGCGGCGACCCGGCCGGCTGCGCCTCACCCGACGCGGTCGGCTGCTGCTGACCTGCGTGGCGGTGCTGGGGCTGTTCCTGCTGCTCTCGGTGGGCCGGGCCGGCAGCCAGGCCGCGACGGTGACCGGAACGGCACCCGCCCTGGTGCAGACGACGGTGCAGCCCGGCGACACCCTGTGGGCCGTCGCGCAGCGGATCGCTCCCGACAACGACCCTCGCCAGGTCATGGCGCAGATCAAGCGCATCAACAACCTGCACTCGTCCAGTTTGCGGGTCGGCCAGCAGTTGCTCCTGCCCAGCGCTGGCTGACCCACCGCCCTAGAGCGTCAGGACGACCTCGGTCACGCCTTGGTGGGTGTGTGACTCGATCGCCCGGCCGCTGGAGCGGAACAGCCTCAGCATGGCCTTGTTCTCGGCCAGGACGTCGGCGTGCAGCACCTTGACGCCCGCCTCACGGGCGAAGGCGATCAGGCGCTCTTGCAGGGCGCCGCCCAGGCCCCGGCCCTTCCACTCCGGATCAACCATGTACGCGACATCGGCGGCGCCGCTGTCGCGGTCCAGGTAATACGACGCGGTGCCGACGACCCGCTCGGCTTCGAGCTCCCCGATCACCGCCAGGAACGTCACCTCGTCCTCAAAGGACACCCCGGTCAGGTGCTCCGCCGTAGGTAGCGGCAACGACGTGAGATGCCGGAAGAAGCGCGTGTAGACGTCCTCGGGAGGCATCCGATAGAAGAGGTCCTGCAAGCCGGTGGCGTCTCCGGTCCGGGCCGGACGCAGCTCGACCTCGGTCCCGTCGGCCAGCGTGACGACGCGGGTCGCGCCGGTGGGGTAGGCGCCCTCTTCCCGCAACTGTTGGTCGGCCGGGACCAGTCCGCGGTCCGCGGCCGCGCGCAACAGGTCGGCCCGGTGCCGGGGGTGAGCGATCTCGATCATCGCGACCGCCCGCTCGCGCAGCGACCGCCCAAACAGGTAAGCCGTGCCGTACTCCGTGGTCACGTAGTGCACGTCGGCGCGCGGAATCGCGACGGCCTCGTTGGGCAGCAGGACGTCGCGAATGCGCGAGGAGCCGTCCTCGAACTCGGTCGACAGGCACACGATGGAGCGTCCGCCGACGGACCGCGACGCAGCAGCGTGCATGACGGGCTGGGCGGCCACGCCGCCATACAACTCGCCGTCGTCGGCATCGGCGCAGACCTGCCCGGTGAGGTCGACCGCGAACGCCTGGGTCACCGAGACGAACCGCTCGATGCCAGCGAGTACGACGGGGGAGCAGACCTGCTCGATGGGGCGCAGTTCTACCAGCGGGTCGCTAAGCCGGTCGAACAGGCGCTGCGTGCCGACGGCGATGGAGGCCACGACCGATCCCGGTCCGTCGCGCAGGACGCCGGCGTCCATCAGGTCGACCAGGCTGTCGGTGATGGCGTCGGAGTGCACCCGCAGGCCGCGCCGGCCGGTGAGGTGCTTGAGCATCTCGTGCGGCACCCGTCCCAGGCCGACCTGCAGGGTGGCGTCGTCGGGTACCAGCCGGGCGACGTACACGGCGAGGTGCGACGCGGCCTGGGCGGACAGGGGTTGGTGGACGTACTCCTGGAGCGGCGTGTCCACCGCCATCGTGGAGGTGGAGACGCCGCTCCAGGAGTACGTCCACCAACCCCTGTCCGCCCAGGCCGCGTCGCACCTCGCCGTGT
>JBKJLP010000350.1:0-2864 GCA_046596735.1 Mycobacteriales bacterium
GCCAGTCCGGAGGACGGCTCGTCGAGCGTCCTGCTGCTCGACGAGCCGTCCTCCGGACTGGCCCAGGCCGAGACCGAGGCCCTCGGCCCGCTACTCACGCGGATCGTCAAGGAGACCGGGTGCGGGATGCTGGTGATCGAGCACGACATCCCGCTCGTGACCAGCCTGTCCGATCAGTTGGTCGCGATGGAGTCCGGTCGCGTACTGCTCAGTGGCAACCCCACCGAGGTGCAGCAGGACCCACGAGTCCTCGCGTCCTACCTGGCGGCGTCCGACGACGTCATCAGCCGCAGCGGAAACCGGATGGCCGCGCTCGCGGACATCCTCAACAGCGACACCACCAAGGAACGGTGACCACGGTGCCAGCCCCGACCAGGACCCCCCGCCCGCGCACGCCAACGGCCCGCCGCCCAGCATCCGGTCTCACCAGCAGCGGCTTCAGTGAGCTGTTCGAGTCGATGGTGGACAACATCGGCAAGGTACTCAAGGGCAAAGAGGAGGTTGTACGCCTGTCGCTGACTGCCATGGTCGCCGGCGGCCACCTGCTCTTCGAGGACTTCCCCGGCACGGGCAAGACGGTGCTCGCCCGGGCCATCAGCACCTCGATGTCGGCGTCCACCAACCGCATCCAGTGCACCCCTGACCTGTTGCCCGCGGACATCACGGGCTCGCCGGTCCTTGACCGCAAGACCGGCAACTTCGTGTTCCGCCCGGGCCCGGTGTTCGCCAACGTCTTCCTGGCCGACGAGATCAACCGCGCGACGCCGAAGACCCAGTCGGCACTGCTGGAAGCGATGGCCGAGCGGACGGTGACTGTCGACGGCACGACGCACAAACTGCCCCGACCCTTCTTCGTGCTGGCGACCGAAAACCCCATCGAGCTCGCGGGGACCTTCCCGCTGCCCGAGGCGCAGCTCGACCGATTCTTGTTCAAGCTCTCCCTCGGATACGCCTCGCCCGAGGCGGAGGTGGAGGTGCTCATGGCACACCGGACTGGCGAGGCGATCGACACCATCGGCTCGGTGGTCAGCGCCGACGAGCTGGTGATGATGATCGACTGGGCCAACCGCGTGACGATCAGCGAGCAGATGGCGCGCTACATCGTCGACGTGTGCCAGGCCACCCGCAACGACCCGACCCTGCAGATGGGTGCCAGCAGCCGCGCGGCGCTGTCGTTGATGCGTGCCTCGCGCGTTGTGGCGGCCTCGCAGGGACGCGACGATGTGCTCCCCGACGATGTCCGCCTGCTCGTACGCCCGGTCCTCGGCCATCGCCTGCTGCTCACGCCGGACGCGATGCTGCGCGACGACACCGTCGACAACGTCATCGACCGGCTGCTCACGCAGGTCAAGGCTCCGCTCGGCCTGAAGTCGGCCTGATCCGTCCATGGTTGCTCTGGGTTCCGCGCGCGGGCAGGTGAGCCTGCGCACCGCAGGTCTGCTCGGCACGGTGGAGCGGCGCTTCGGCGCCACTCCGCCCGCTGTGGGCCTGGCGCTGCTGGTGATTCCTGGCTTCGCGCTGGGTCGCGTCCTGGGCAGCCCCGCAGTCTTCCTCCTGGCGTACGGAGCCTTGGCGGTGCTCGGGATGTCACGCCTGCTGGCTCGCCGTCGGCTCGACGTCGAGGCGGTTCGGAGCACCCTGCCGACGCGGATCCGGGTCGACCAACCGGTCGACGTTCAGCTGCAAGTGACGGCCGCGCGGCGGCTGGCGACGGTCGTCCTCGAGGAAGAGCTGCCCGCGTCGTTCGGCACCGCCGTACGACTGCCCGTGCCCGTGCTACCCGTGGGCGAGAGCCTGGAGCACGGCTACCGCTTCACCGCCCGCCGCCGGGGCGTCTTCACCGTCGGCCCACTTGTCGCGGAGTGGTCCGACCCCTTCGGTCTGACCCGCAAGCGGGTGCAGATCGCGCCGGCCGAGACGGTCATCGTTCATCCCAACACCGAGTCCGTGCAGGACCGGATCACCAGCCGGGAGTGGGAGGACCCGCCCATTCGACCGCCGCAGTCCAAGCCCTGGCCGAGCGGGTTCGAGTTCTACGGGATGCGCGACTACGTCAACGGCGACGACCCGCGCCGCATCATCTGGACCGCCTCGGCCAAGACGGACGACCGCTACCTCGTCCGCGAGTCAGAGCAGGGCATCACCGACCGGGTATCGCTGCTGCTCGACAACGATCGCGAGCATCACTCGGCGGGCGATCCCAGCGAGACATTCGAGCGGGCCGTACGCGCCATCGCTTCCCTCGGGGTCCGCCACCTCGCCGACGGATTCTCCGTCACGCTCGACGCCAACGGCGGACGACTCGCCAAGGCGCTGCGTGGTCCGCGGGCCCGCATCCCCCTGCTGGATCGACTGGCCGAAGTCCAGCTCGACGACGTCCCCCTCGCCCGTTCGCTCGAGCGGTTGTTCTTGGACCGCCAACGCAACACCCACAACGTCCTCGTCACGCCCTACCTCGACGGTGACGCCGCCCGCCGCATTCGGATCCTGATGGAGCGCGGTACGTCAGTGCTGCTCGTGCTCCTGCTCTGGGAGGACACCGACAGCGCGATGATCCATCGCGCTGGTGGACTCGGCTGCAACGTCGTCGAGTTGCGACCTGACGTGAGCTTCGAGCGCACCTTTGCCCGCGTCGTCGGAGCGGGCGGTCGATGACGCTCACCACCGAGGATGAGGTCGCGACCGTCGGGCTGACCCACGCCACCGCGACCGACACCGGACTCGCCGCGGACCTGCCGCCCGACGACGCGACGCCAGCCGAGCGGTCGACTGGCATCCTCCTGACCTGCCTGTCGGCACTGCTCGCGACGGCGGCGTTCGGCTGGATCGCCGGCAGCATCTTCAGCGGTCAACTAGCTCGCGGC
>JBKJLP010000375.1:0-4303 GCA_046596735.1 Mycobacteriales bacterium
GAGCTCGTCGCGACGGGGGCGGATGCGACCAACAGGGGCATGGCGGTCGGATCTCCGTTCCGAGGGGGCGCCGCGCGTCGTGGCGTGACGGCGGTCGCCGTCGACAGGCCTTCCCGCCGCGGCCCGCGGTGTAACCCGGCCGCACCGCGTGGATTACCTTTCCCGCCATGGGACTTCTTGAGGGCAAGGTCGCGATCGTCACCGGCGCAGGACGGGGCATTGGGCGAGGTGAGGCGATCGAGCTCGCTCGCCAGGGCGCCAGTGTTGTTGTCGGCGAGGTCGACAAGGAGGCGGGCGAGGCGGTCGTCGCGGAGATCACCGCTGCCGGTGGCGCGGCGCTGGTCCACCTTGGCGACTGCTCCGAGATCGACAACGCGCAGTCGATCGTGGCGACCGCCATCAGCGAGTTCGGCGGGCTGGATGCGCTGGTGAACAACGCGGGCATCCTGCGCGACCGCACGCTGTCCAAGATGACCCCCGAAGAGTGGGACGCGGTCATCAAGGTGCACCTGCGCGGGCACTACGCGCCCACGCACGCCGCGATCAACCACTGGCGCGAGGCCGGCAAGCCCGGGCACGTCGTCTGCACGGCGAGCACCAGCGGAATCCTGGGCAACTTCGGTCAGGCCAACTACGGGGCGGCGAAGGCGGGGATCGCGGCGTTCGCGCAGATCGTTGCGCAGGAGAGCTGGAAGCACGGGATCACCGTCAACGCGATCTGCCCGGCCGCACGTACGCGAATGACCGAGGGTGCGTACGGCAACATCGAGCGCGACGAGAGCAGTTTTGACTTCTGGCACCCGGACAACGTGGCGCCGTTCGTGGCGTTCCTGTGCAGCGACGCGTCGGCGCACATCAGCGGCAAGGTGTTTGGTGTGCAGGGCGACGCGGTCGAGCTCTACCGGCCGTTCACCAGCGAGGCCGTGATCGAGAACGGAGGCAGCGCCTGGGACCCGAGCGACTTCACCACCCGCGTGGGCGAGCTGTTCGAGAAGACTGGCATCGCGCCGGAGGCGGAGAACGGCATGAAGAAGCTGCGCTACACGATGACCAACCGCACTGCCTGAGGCGCTACTTCGGCGGCATCGTCGCGAGCAGTTCACGGGCGGCTTCGGCGAGCTTGTGCTCGACCAAGACCTCGTACTTCGTCGCGACGATCTGGCTGACCGAGGAGAAGTCGCGGGTGCCGCCGCGGGTCAGCGCGGTAAAGCCGAGCTGGCTGTAGACCAGGCCGAACACGGCGCCGAGCACCGGCGTGGTGATCAGAAAACCGGCCCGGCCGGACGTGCTGAACAGCGAGAACGCGATGCCCACGAACAAACCCAGCCAGAAGCCGGAAAGGGCCCCCGCGGCGGCGATCCGACGGCGGGTGAGCCGGCCGGTGACCCGCTCGACGGACCGCAGTTCGGTGCCGACGATGGCCAGGTTGCTGACCGCGAACGCGTTGTCGGACAGGAAATCCACGGCTCGCTGGGCCTGCGGGTAGTCGTCGTAGACCGCGAGCGACCGCGGGTAGTCCAGGTCCAAGGCGCGGTGCGGAACGGCAGAGGGGGAAGTCATGCCCTCAGTCTGCCCGTTGGGCTGCTGACTGGGCGGCGAGCAGGACATCGCGTACGGGACGGCCGAGGGCGGCTGCTGCGGCGACCACGTCGTCGTACTCCGGTCCGGCGTTGACGACAGACCCGTCGAGCGACGCCAACTTGATCCGGATCGGGTGACCGTCGATCTCGATGGTGGTTTCGCGTCGGCCCAACGCGTGCTTGGACAGGGTGCTCTCGCGTACACCGATCGTCGAGGTCTCGCGAAAAATCACGTGCCGGAGCGAGGCCGCGTCAGTGGGTCGACACAGAACCGACAACGTGTGCGCCGGGCGTCCCTTCTTCATCAGGATCGGGGTGAGCCAGGCATCGCTGGCACCGGCTGCCATCAGCGCAGTCAGCACGTCCGGCCACAGCCGCGGATCGAGGTCGTCGATGTTGGTCTCGAGCAACGTCGCGGAGGCCTCGCCCCCGGTGGGCTCGCCGATCACGAGCCGGAGCACATTGGCGACCTCGTCGGGGTCGCGGCCGCCGGCGCCCATCCCGACTCGGTTGATCGTCATGCTGGGCAGCGCGCCCCACTCGTCGACGACGCTGGCGAGCAGGGCTGCGCCGGTCGGAGTACACATCTCGTGCGGCGAAGCACCGGCTGTAACGGGCAGGCCCGCCAGCAGGGCGAGTACGGCGGGGGCCGGCACCGGGAGAGGGCCGTGCGCCCCGCGGGTGCTCCCCGAACCCAGCGCAACGGGCGAGGCGATCAGTCGCGTGAGCGCCAGGTCGTGCAGACCGGCGGCTGCACCGACGACGTCAGCGATGGCGTCGAGGGCCCCGACCTCATGGAAGTGCACGTCGTCCGGGTCGACGCGGTGGACCGCGGCTTCGGCTGCGGCGAGTCGGGCGAAGACGTCGAGCGCGACCGCACGGACCGGGTCAGCCAACGAGGCGGCTTCGAGCCGGGCGCGTACGTCAGACCACGTACGCGTCGTCGCGGTCTCAGAGGTGTCTACGTGCACGCGGGTCGCCCCGAGGCCACCCCGGCTCACCGCCTCGGTCCGTAGCGTGATGCCGGGGACGCCTACCGCAGCGACGGCATCCTGCAGCAACCCCAGCTCGACTCCCGCGTCGACCAGGGCCCCCAGAAACATGTCGCCGCTGGCGCCGGCCGCGCAGTCAAGCCAGCCGATGCTCAAGGGTTGATCCGCCGGGCCACGCGGGCGGCGAAGACCCCGGCGCCGAAGCCGTTGTCGATGTTGACCACCGCGATCCCGGGTGCGCAGGCGTTGAGCATCGCCAACAGCGCGGCGATCCCGCCGAACGACGCCCCGTAGCCGACGCTCGTGGGCACCGCGACCATCGGCGTTCCGACCAGCCCGCCGAGCACCGACGGCAGCGCACCCTCCATGCCGGCGACGACCACCAAGCAGTCGGCACGGTCCAGCGCCGGGCGTGCCGCGATGAGCCGATGCAGTCCGGCAACTCCCACGTCATCGACTCGCTCGACGTCGGCTCCGAAGGCCCGCACGGTCAGCGCTGCTTCCCCTGCCACCGGCCCGTCACTGGTGCCGGCCGCGATCACGGCTACCCGTCCACGCGGTTCGGGCAGGGTGCCGACCACCACGGTCGTTCCCTCGATCAGCACGTCTTCGTACGTCGATTGCAGCGCCTGCCCGGTGACGGCGTCCGTACGGGTGACGAGCACAGCCCGATCGCCGAGCAAGCCACGGACCGCCGCTACGACCTGCGCGGTGGTCTTGCCTGCACCGAACACGACCTCGGGATCGCCGGTGCGCAGGGCCCGGTGGGTGTCGACGAGGGCGCCGGCGAGTTGTTCGTACGGCTCGACGGCAAAAGCATCGAGGGCCTCGCTGGCCAAGACGGACCCGTCAGCAACGGCATCCAGCAGCGCACGTGCGCGTTCGCGGTCCACGGGCGGAGCGTACGGCCGACCCGACTACCCTCCGGAGCGTGGCCGACAACTCCGCAGCCGAGTCCGCGGCCCTGCTCGCCTCGGCGCTGGCGGTCGTCGCGCTCGCGATCGCGTTGTGGATCGCGGTCCGGCTCGGCCGGCTACAGCGGTCCTACGACGCGCTGATCAGCGGCTCGGGCGGCACGAGCTTCACCGACGCGATCGCTCATCAGCGGGGAACGAGTGACGCGCTGCGCACCGATGTGGAGGGCTTGCGCGCTGAGGTCACCGCCGCCCGAAGCGACCTCGCGAGCACCCTGCGCCACGTGGGCGTCGTCCGCTATGACGCGTTCGGTGACATGGGCGGCCGGCTGTCGTTCTCGGCCGCGCTGCTCGACGACCGCGGTGACGGTGTGGTCCTCACGTCGATCAACGGGCGTACGGAAACGCGGACCTACGCCAAGGGCGTCAGCGCAAGCGGTAGCGGCCAGGAGCTCAGCCCTGAGGAGGAGCAGGCCATCGGCTACGCCTCCCGCCCGGACGGTCAGCACGGCGGCGACGCGCCTACCGGCTCCGCTCGCCGCCGGTCGCGGTCCTGATGCCCGGCGTCCCGCCCGGCCGCTTCGGCTACCTGGGCCCGGCTGGGACGTTCACCGAGGCCGCGCTGCGCACGATCCCCGCCGCTGACCGCGGCGAGTTGCACCCGTACGCCTCCGTGCCCGCGGCTCTGGATGCCGTGCGCGCCGGCGAGGTCGAGGCGGCGCTCGTGCCGTTCGAGAATTCCGTGGAGGGCTCGGTCTCCGCCGCGCTCGACGACCTGGCGACCGGCGAACAGCTGCAGATCACCCGCGAGGTCCTG
>JBKJLP010000412.1:0-3110 GCA_046596735.1 Mycobacteriales bacterium
TCCATCAGGAAGAAAGCCCAGGTCATACGGGGTGCGCCGCCAGGGACTCGAACCCCGAACCCGCGGATTAAGAGTCCGCTGCTCTGCCAATTGAGCTAGCGGCGCCGGTCGTACGAGGCGAAACGATAGCAGCGCGTCAGCGCCGGTTACATCTTGAGCAGGGTCGCCCATCAGCGGACATCTCGGACGACGATTGGGCAACAAACTCAGCGTGTCGCGGGAGAACGAGCGCCCGGTGGGAAGAGACTGCGCCAACGGCTCTCTTGTACGGGCATCTGCTGCCGATACAGAAGAACCGGAAGGCCGGCGCTACTCGAGCAGGAGGACGGGACCATGACCACGACCACTCTCGCCCCGCACACCTTCACCGCCGCCGATCGTTGTGACCGCTGCGGCGCCCAGGCCTTCGTCCGAGCGGTCCTGACCGCCGGCGACCTCCTCTTCTGCGCTCACCATGGCCGGGAGTACGGCGATAAACTCGCCGCCCGCGCGCTCGTCGTCGAGGACGCCAGCGAGACGATCAACGCCAAGCCGAGTCCCGCGGCCTACTAGGTCCGCAGGCCCTCGGCCCGACGGGCCAGCTGCAGCAGGGCGTCGTACTCCTCGGTGTGCAGCTCGGCCAACTGCTCCCAGGCGGTGCGCTTCGCGCGGCGTTCGCGGGCTTCGAGGTCGCCGCTGCCGACGGTCCCCGTCGCTGGCCCTCGGCGGATCGGGGCGTCGGCGATCACGGAGGTCTTCACCGGGGCCGCCCGCTTGCGGACGGTCGGCGGCGGCGCGGTGAGACAGGCCCGGCAGGTCGTCGCCTCGTCGTCGTAGTCCTCGGTCGCCTTCACCTTGCGGCAGGTCTCGCATCGTCGCCACTGACTCACGACCCCACCGTACGGGTCTGTCTTCCCGGCTCGGAACGAGGTGGCGTCAGTCCGTCTCGACGACGACCACGAGGACCGCCCCGGAGTCGACCTGCTGGCCCGCCTCGACGAGCACCTCACTTACCTCGCCGTCGACAGTCGCGCGGACGGGATGCTCCATCTTCATCGCTTCAAGGACGACCAGGACGTCCCCGGCGGTGACGCGGGCTCCGGCCTGCGTCACCACCCGGATCACGGTCCCAGGCATCGACGCGGTCAGCGAGCCCGGAGCCGCATCGGTGCCGGGCTCGGAGAAGCGCGGCGTCTCGATCAGGGTGCTCGAGCCCAGAGCGCTGTCGACGTAGGTGGTTTCCCCGGCGAGGGCGACGTTGACCTGGCGGCGTAGACCGTCGACCTCGAGGTCGACGTGGGTCGCCGATGCGGACCACAAGCGGACGTCGACCGGTTGGCCGTCGATCTCGACCGCAAGGCCGCTGCGGCGGAAGGCGTAGCCGACCTCGACCCCGCCATACGTCATCCGCTCCAGCGCACTCGGGACGCTGCGCCAACCGCTCGGCAGACCCGGTTGGACCTTGGCCGTTGCGCGGCGATGCGCCGATGCGGCGAGCGCAGCGGCGATCAAATGGACGCTCTCGTCGGCAAGCAGGGGGGCGCCGATCTCGGCGGGGTCGACCCGGTCGAGATAGCCGGTGTCGACCCGCCCGGCCAGGAAGTCCTCGGACTGCAGGACGCGTACGAGAAGGTCGCGGTTGGTCCTCACGCCGTGGATTCGGCTGCGGAGTAGGGCTTCCGCGAGCTGTGCGCAGGCCTGCTCTCGGGTGGCCGCGTGCACGATCACCTTGGCCAGCATGGCGTCGTAGTGGGTGCCGACGCTCGAGCCCGACTCGACGGCGCTGTCGACGCGGGGCCCTTCGGGGATTTCGAAGCGGACGACGGTGCCGGTCGCCGGGAGGTAGCCGGCCGGCACGTCTTCGGCGTACAGCCTTGCCTCGACGGCATGCCCGGTGAGTGTTGGTGACAGTGCGGCCGCAGGCAGCGGATCTCCCTGCGCCACCAGGATTTGTAGCCGTACAAGGTCCAGGCCGGTGACCAGCTCGGTCACCGGGTGCTCGACTTGGAGGCGGGTGTTCATCTCCAGGAAGGCGGGCTCCCCGTCTGCGGAGACGACGAATTCGACGGTCCCGGCGCCGCGATAGCCGACGGCGCGGGCAGCAGCCACCGAGGCCTCTGACAGGCGCGCGCGCAGGGCTTCGTCGACGACAGGGGAGGGTGCTTCCTCGATGACCTTCTGGTGGCGGCGCTGTAGCGAGCAGTCGCGTTCGAACAGCGCGACGACGTTGCCGTGATCATCGGCAATGATCTGCACCTCAATGTGCTTGGGCCGCTCGAGATAGCGCTCGACGAAGACGGTGCCGTTGCCGAAGGCGGACTCTGCCTCGCGACGGGCTCCGTGGACGGCCTCGACCAAATCACCTTCGGTGTAGACGATCCGCATGCCGCGGCCGCCACCGCCGTAGGAGGCTTTGACCAAGACGGGGTAGCCGATCCGTTCGGCGACCGACAGCGCGGTCATCGGGTCGACCTCGCCGCCGGGCAGGATCGGGACGCCCGCTGCGGCCATGAGTTCCTTGGCCGCGAGTTTGGACCCCATCGCCTCGACCGCCTCGGGCGGCGGGCCGATCCAGGTGAGCCCGGCGGCGATTACGGCGCGGGCGAAGCCGGCGTCCTCAGACAGGAACCCATAGCCGGGGTGGATCGCCTCGGCGCCCGCGCGGGCTGCAGCCTCAAGGATCAGATCGCCGCGCAGGTAGGTGTCCGCCGGCGCGGAGCCGGGCAGCCGTACGGCTGCGTCGGCCTCGCGGACGAATGGGGCTTCTGAATCGGCATCGGAGAACACCGCGACGGTGGCGATGCCCATCTCCCGGCAGGTACGGAAAACGCGCCGCGCGATCTCCCCGCGGTTGGCGACCAGGACGCTCCTGAGCACAGTCACATCCGGAAGACGCCGAAGCCGCGGGCACCGCGGATCTCGACGTTGTGGACGACGGACAGGGCCAGGCCAAGCACGGTGCGGGTGTCACGAGGGTCGATGATGCCGTCGTCATAGACCCGGCCGGAGTTGGCCAGGGCAAGCGATTCGGACTCGATCTGCGCCTCGACCAGCTCGCGCATCGCGGCGTCGCCGGCCTCGTCGTAGGGCACGCCGCGCGAGGCTGCCGACTGCCGCGACACGATCGACAG
>JBKJLP010000093.1:0-7535 GCA_046596735.1 Mycobacteriales bacterium
TGTTCGTCGCGGCCATGTTGCTGCTGGTTCTCGGTGACAGCTTCCTGGCGCTCTACGTCGGCTGGGAGGGCGTCGGACTCGCGTCGTACCTGCTCATCGCGTTCTGGTATTGGAAGCCCGAGGCGGCGACCGCGGCCAAGAAGGCGTTCATCGCCAACCGCGTCGGCGACGTCGGCCTGTCGCTGGCCATCATGCTGATGTTCGCGACCCTGGGCACGACGACGTTCGAGGGTGTTTTCACGAACGCAGAGGTGCTCAGCGCCGGGGCAGCCACAGCCATGGGGCTGCTGCTGTTGCTCGGGGCCTGCGGCAAGTCTGGTCAGTTCCCGCTGCAGACCTGGCTGCCCGACGCCATGGAGGGCCCGACCCCGGTCTCGGCGCTCATCCACGCGGCAACGATGGTCACCGCCGGCGTCTACCTGATCGCGCGCTCGACCCCGATCTTCGAGATGAGCCCGACCGCCGCGCTGGTCGTCAGCATCATCGGCGTCATCACGATCCTCATCGGCGCGATCATCGGTTGCGCGTACGACGACATCAAGAAGGTGCTGGCCTACTCAACGGTGAGCCAGATCGGCTACATGTTCTTGGCGGTCGGCATCCCGGGCGCTGGCGCGGTGGCGATCCTGCACCTGCTCACCCACGGCTTCTTCAAGGCCTGCATGTTCCTGTCCGCCGGCTCGGTCATGCACGGCATGGGTGACCAGGTCGACATGCGTCGCTTCGGCGGCTTGCGCAAGGTCATGCCGGTGACCTATGCGTGCATGGGCATCGGCTACCTGGCGATCATCGGTGTGCCGCCGTTCGCCGGGTTCTTCAGCAAGGACCTCATCATCGAGGCCGCGTTCGACCAGGGTGGTGCTCGCGGCTACCTGATGGGTGGCATCGCGGTGCTCGCCGCCGGGCTGACCGCGTTCTACATGAGCCGCCTCATGATCATGACGTTCTTCGGCCCGAAGCGCTGGACCGATGAGGTGCACCCGCACGAGTCACCCAAGGTCATGACCGTCCCGATGATGTTGCTCGCCGTCGGATCGGTCGTCTCCGGTTTCTTGCTCGTCCACGTCGTCGACCTGGCCAGCTGGCTCGAGCCGGTCCTTGGCGCGGAGGAGGGCGACCATGTCCTCTCGCCGATCACGGTCAGCGCATTGACCCTGAGCGCGGTCGCCGCGGGTGTCTTCGTGGCCTACCGGCTCTTCGCGGTCAAGCCGGTTCCGGTGACTGTTCCGGTCGCGGTCACGCCGATCACGGTCGCCGCGCGCAAGAACCTCTACCTCGACGCCCTGAACGAGTCGGTCCTGATGCGCCCGGGCCAGTACCTCACCCGCGCCCTGGTCTTCTTCGACAACCGCGGCATCGACGGCGCGGTTAACGGCCTCGCCGCCGGTATCGGTGGCGGCTCCGGCCGGCTGCGAAGACTGCAAACCGGGTTTGTCCGTTCCTACGCCCTGTCCATGTTCGCCGGCGCCGCGCTCGTGGTGTCTGCCCTGCTCGCGGTGAGGCTCGGCGCATGAGCAGCTTTCCCTGGTTGACCACGCTGGGCCTGGTGCCCCTGATCGGCGCGGCTGCTGTTGCGGCGACGCCGCGGCGGTCGCCGAAGCTCGCCAAGCAGATCGCGCTCGGCACCTCACTCGTCACGCTGGTCCTCACCATCGCCATGTGCGCGGCGTTCGTCCCCGAAGGGGCCCGCTTCCAATTCGTCGAGACCCATGACTGGATCCGCTCGTTCGGCGTCCAGTACGCGCTCGGGGTGGACGGCATCGCGCTGGTCCTGATCGCCCTGATCGCCGTGCTCGTACCCGTGGTGCTCCTCGCCAGTTGGTACGACGCGGATCCTGAGGCGGGGCCGCAGGCCACCGCCGACGGTGACCCGCCGCCGGCGCGCAGCGTCAAGACGTTCTTCGCCCTGTTGCTCGTGCTCGAGACGATGATGATCGGCGTCTTTGCGGCGACTGACGTCTTCTTGTTCTACGTCTTCTTCGAGGCAATGCTCATCCCGATGTACTTCATCATCGGCAGCTTCGGTGGACCTAAGCGGTCTTACGCCGCGGTGAAGTTCCTGCTCTACAGCCTCTTTGGTGGGCTGCTCATGCTCGCTGCGGTCATTGGGCTCTACGTCGCCTCCGCCAAGCAGGGACGAGGGACGTTCGCCTTCGAGCAGCTGACTGAGCTGGAGTTCAGTCATTCGACGCAGATCATCTTGTTCTTGGGCTTTTTCATCGCCTTCGCGATCAAGGCGCCTCTTTTCCCCTTCCACACCTGGCTCCCTGACGCCGGTGCTGAGGCTCCGGTCGGCGGCTCGGTGCTCCTTGTTGGCATCCTCGACAAGGTCGGCACGTTCGGCTTCTTGCGCTACTGCCTGCCGCTGTTCCCCTACGCGACCCGTACCTTCGCCCCGTACATCATCGTGCTGTGCGTCATCGGCATCCTGTACGGAGCGCTGCTCGCGATGGGCCAGAAGGACCTCAAGCGGCTGGTGTCTTACACCTCGATCGCGCACTTCGGCTTCATCGGCCTTGGCTGCTTCGCGTTGACCACGCAGGCCGAGACCGGCGCGGTGCTCTACATGGTTAACCACGGGCTCTCGACGGGTGCGCTCTTCCTCGTCGTCGGCTTCCTCATCGTCCGTGGGCGTAGCCGGCTGGTGCAGGACTACTCGGGCATCGCCAAGGTGGCGCCGATCCTGGCAGGCACGTTCTTCTTCGCCGGCCTGTCGTCGCTCGGGCTGCCGGGCCTATCCACCTTCATCAGCGAGTTCTTGGTGCTGCTCGGGACCTTCCAGCGCTATCAGGTCGCCGCGGTTTTCGCGACGATCGGGATCGTCCTGGCGGCGCTGTACATCTTGCTGATGTACCAACGCACCATGCAGGGGGCGCTGTCCAAGGCGCACGAGACGATGCGCGACCTGCAGCTGCGCGAGATCCTCGCGATAGCCCCGCTGCTCGCGCTCATGCTGTTCCTCGGCTTCTATCCCAAGCCGCTCACCGACATCATCACGCCGGCGGTCAACGCGACCATGTCCGACGTCGGCGTGACCGACCCAGCGCCGACCCAGTTGACCGAAACCGGGAGGCGGTAGCACCGTGCCCACCGACATCCTGGCGCCGCACCTTGAGTACGGCCTCCTCAGCCCGCTGCTGATCGTCTTCGGCGCAGCGACCCTCGGCGTCCTCGTCGAGGCATTTGCTCCGGCTGCCCAACGTCGCAGCATCCAGATCGGGGTAGCCCTGGCGGGACTCCTCGGCGCGCTCGTGGCCGTGATCCTGCTCGCTGGCACCGCTGAGTTGGCCGCCGAGTCCTCGATTGCCGTGGACGGACCCGCCCTGTTCCTGCAGGGCACCTTGGCGATCGTTGGCGCCATCGGCATCTTGATGCTCGCCGAGCGCTCACTGGACGGCTCCGGTGGCGCGGTGGTGACGCAGGCGTCGGCTACCCCCGGTTCGCGTGCGGACGTGCAGCTCGCCGAGAGCACGGACGTGCAGACCGAGGTCTTTCCGCTCGCGATGTTCTCGCTCGGCGGGATGATGCTTTTCCCGGCGGCTAACAACTTGCTGCTGATGTTCGTGGCACTTGAGGTGCTGTCGTTCCCGCTGTACCTCATGGCCGGCCTCGCGCGCCGCCGTCGGCTGTTGTCGCAAGAAGCCGCGGTCAAGTACTTCTTGCTGGGCTCGTTCGCCTCCGCCTTCTTCATCTATGGCGTCGCCCTGCTCTACGGCTACGCGGGCAGTGTCGACATCGGCACGATCTTCGCTGCCACCAGCATCGCGGGCCGCAATGACGCCCTGCTGTTCCTGGGCATCGCGATGCTGTCGGTCGGTCTGCTGTTCAAGATCGGTGCCGTGCCGTTCCAGGCCTGGACGCCGGACGTCTACCAAGGCTCCCCCACGCCGGTGACCGCACTGATGGCCGCCTGCACCAAGATCAGCGCGTTCGGCGCTCTACTGCGCGTCTTCTACGTCGCGTTCGGCAGCAGCCAGTGGGACTGGCGGCCGATGATGTGGGCCGTAGCCATCGTGACGATGGTGGTGGGTGCCGTCCTGGCCGTCACGCAGACCGACGTCAAGCGGATGCTGGCCTACTCCTCGATCGCCCACACTGGCTTCATCCTCGTGGGCGTCATCGCGCTCAATGAGAAGGGCCTTGCTGGCACGCTCTTCTACCTGGCGACCTACGGGTTCACGACCATGGCCGCCTTCGCCATCGTCACGCTGGTCCGCGACGGGAGCGGTGAGGCCACCCACCTGGCGCAGTGGGCCGGGCTGGGTCGGCGTAGTCCGCTGGTGGCTGGCGTCTTCTCGCTACTTCTGTTTGCGCTCGCCGGGATCCCGCTGACCAGTGGCTTCATGGCTAAGTTCGCGGTGTTCTCGGCTGGCATCGCCGGGGGAGCGACGCCGGTCGTGATCGTCGGCGTCGTCGCCAGCGCCGTCACCGCGTTCTTCTACGCTCGCGTCGTCGTCCTCATGTTCTTCACCGAGCCGGCTCCGGACGGTCCGACGGTCGCGATCCCTGGCGTGTTCACCGCAGCCACGATCGCTCTCGGCCTCGCCGTGACCGTGGTGCTCGGCGTCCTCCCGCAGCCACTCCTGGACCTGGCTGACCGGGCCGCCCTGTTCGTGCGATGAGCGTTGGACGGGCGTCCGCGACAGCCTTTCCCGACGCCGCACCTGCCCTGCTGGCCGGGCTCGATGCAGGTCTGGCCGCCGTCGAGGAACGGCTGCGCGAGGTCGTGGCCAGCGGCCACCCCATGCTCAACCTCGCCAGTCACCACCTGGTCGAGGCTGGCGGCAAGCGGGTGCGCCCGATGCTCGCTCTGCTGTGTTCCCGGTTGGGTGACCCGCAGGCGCCGGGAGTTGTCGATGCCGCCGTCGTCGTCGAACTCACCCACCTGGCCACGCTCTACCACGACGACGTGATGGACGAGGCCGACGTACGCCGGGGGGCTCCGTCGGCTAACGCCAGGTGGACCAACACGATGGCGATCCTGACCGGCGACTTCTTGTTCGCGCGCGCCTCGGATCTGACGGCTGGCCTCGGGACGGAGGCGACCCACCTGCAGTCGCGGACCTTCGCGCGGCTGGTCGAGGGCCAGATCGCGGAGACAGCCGGACCGGCCGACGGCCAGGACCCGATCGCGCACCATCTGCAGGTCATCGCCGATAAGACCGGCTCGCTTATCGCGACCTCGGCCCGCCTCGGCGCCCTGATGGCCGGAGCCCCGCCCGAGCACGTCCAGACCGTGGACCGCTTCGGTGAGCTCTACGGGGTGGCCTTCCAGCTCTCCGACGACCTGATCGACATCGCCAGCGAGAGCGACGAGTCCGGCAAGACGCCAGGGACCGACCTGCGCGAAGGGGTTCGCACCCTGCCCGTGCTTCTCGTCTTGGCCTCGGACGATCCGGCGGATTCTCCCCTTCAGGCTCTGCTGACCGGGGACCTGGCCGACGATGCAGCCTTGGCTGACGCACTGGGACGGCTGCGTGCCCACCCGGCGATGGCCCGCGCGCGGCAGACCCTGGTGGAGCAGGTCGACCGGGCTCGCGCGGTGGCCGAACAACTCCCGCCTGGAGACGTGCGCTCGGCGCTGCTGGACCTCAGCAATTACGTCCTGGTGCGCTCGGGCTGATGACCGTCACGGTGCCCGACCCGGCTCCGGTGCGGTTCGTCCTGCAGTGGGGTCGGCGCTACGCCCTGACCGTGGCCAACGTTGGCCTTGCCTGCTGCGCCGTCGAGTTCGTGGCGGCGTCCATGAGCGGTAGCCCGCTGTTGCAGCGCAGGCTGACGACCGGGACCGGCACGACCGAGTTGCTCGTCATCAGCGGCACGGTGACCGACCGATTGGCGCCGGCCGTACGTCGGCTCTACGACGCGATGCCGGAGCCGCGCTACGTACTGTCGTTCGGCGCGTGCGCCAACTCCGGCGGGCCGTACTGGGATAGCTACTGCGTCACCCAAGGCGTCGACACGGTGGTCCCCGTCGACGTCTACGTGCCCGGCTGCCCACCTCGCCCGCAGGCGCTGCTGGAGGGGCTGCGCACCCTGCAGCGCCAGATCGACGGGGAGTCCGCCGGATGACCCCGGATCGTGTTGCCGCCGCGCTCGGCCCCACCGTGACAGTGACGGCGCCCTACGACGAACTCGTCGCCGATGTGCCGGCGAAGGCTTGGCGCGACGCGGCGCGTGCCGCGCGGGACGTGCTCGGTCTGACGTTCTTCGACGTGCTCACCGGGGTGGACCGGCAGACCGAGGGATTCGAGGTCGTGCTGCGGGTGTGGTCGGTCCAGGCTCGGACCGGGCTGCAGCTGCGCACCCGCTGCGCTGCGGACGAGCCGGTCATCGCTTCGCTCTCCGACGTCTACGCCGGAGCGCGGTGGCACGAGCGACAGGTGGCCGAGCTGTTCGGGATCACCTTCACCGGCCACCCTGGGCTGGACCCGCTGCTGCTCGCCCCCGGCGCTGGGCACCCGCTGCGCAAGGACACCGTGCTCGCCGCCCGCGTCACGACGCCCTGGCCAGGCGCCAAGGAGCCGGGGGAGTCCGACCGCGACCTCACCGGTCGATCACGGCGCAAGAACCTCCCACTCGGCGTCACGTCGCGCGACCTGGAGCAGCGGTGAACGAGGCTGATCTACCGGCACCCGCCGACCTGCCTGTTCGAAGCCGCGGCACCATCGGGCTGCTCGAGGAAAACTGCACGGTCTGCATGCTGTGCGCCCGCGAGTGTCCTGACTGGTGTCTCTACATCGACTCGCACAAGGAGCCGCTTCCGCCGCTCGGACCACGCGGACGACCGCGCGTACGCAACGTCCTGGACCGTTTCGCCATCGACTTCTCGCTCTGTATGTACTGCGGGATCTGTATCGAGGTCTGCCCCTTCGACGCGCTGTTCTGGGCGCCCGACTTTGCCTACGACGACGTGGATCGGGCCGACCTGACCCACGAGCGCGATCGGTTGCGGGAGTGGATGTGGTCAGCGCCACCCCCGGCTCCCGGGACTGCCTGACTGGAACGAGCGACCGCACGGAAGCGTTGATCCGGGCAGACATGAACGACGTACGAGGAGGATCGGTGCACCACCGCAACGGGCTCAAGACGGCAGCGCTGCTCGGGCTGCTGTCGGGTTTGATTCTGCTTGCTGGCCGGGCCATCGGCGGCCAAGGCGGCCTGATCTTCGCGCTGGTCATCGCCCTGGGGATGAACGGCTACTCGTACTTCTACAGCCACAAGCTCGCGCTGCGGTCGATGCGCGCCTACCCGGTCAGTCAGGTCGAGCAGCCGCGGCTCTATGCGATCGTCGCCGAGCTCGCCGCGGCGATGCGGATGCCGATGCCGGCGCTCTACATCAGCCGGACTGCGGCGCCCAACGCGTTTGCGACCGGGCGCAACCCGCGGCACGCGGCGGTCTGTTGCACCGAGGGGATCCTGGCCCTGCTCGACGAGCGCGAGCTGCGCGGCGTCCTTGGCCACGAGTTGGCCCACGTGGGCAACCGCGACATCCTGATCAGCTCGGTCGCCGCGACGCTGGCGACGGTGATCAC
>JBKJLP010000495.1:0-3917 GCA_046596735.1 Mycobacteriales bacterium
ACGCCCAGATCGCCGGCATCTCACTCGCCCGCAAAGCAACGCTCGCCACCCGTAACGTCCGCCACTTCAAAGGCCTCGGTGTGCGCCTGGTCGACCCATGGGCGCCAGCCGCTCGCCGCACGCACTGACAACTCCTGGCCCCCCACCTTGTGTTCGTGCTCAGAAGGTCCTGGGTGCCCGCCATCAGAACGCTCCGCTGGCGAGGAGGGCCGGTGCGACATCACGAGTTCGCCCAGCCGGGTTGGGCGGCACGTCGAGAGCTCACGACGTCGGATCATCGGGCTCTTCTCGGTCCTCGGCGTAGGGGACGGGGTGGTTGCGTCCCAGCTCTGTGAACCGTTCGTTGAGGGCGTGTGCAATCCGATCGTGGTCAGGGTCACTCGTGACCATCGCGCCGTGGCACACGGCTTCCAGTTCCAGGGCCGGGGTCATCCCACCGAGCGCGAAGTACCGGATCCACAGGTCGTGTCGCGACAGGCCGGCGTCTTGGCGAGCGAGGTCAAACGAGTCGCGTCGCGGCGTCATCCGTCGCCCTGCAGCGAGCGCCGGTTGTCGAACACTGTGCCGCTGGGATGGGGTGCGGCGGACATGACGACGGCCTGGCAGATCCCGAGTATCGGTTTGCTGGTGCGGCGGCTGATGTCGATGAGGAAGCGATAGGCCGCGTCGGCGTCCAGTTGCTGACGAGCCATGACCAGGCCCTGCGCGAGAGTTATGGTCTCGCGCGCGTGCAGGGCGGTGGAGATTTCGGTGTCCAGAGAGTCTGCCGTGGCCGTGACATCGGTAGCGAGCAGGACGTTGGAGGCTTCGCGCGCGAACTGAACGGCCCAGTTCTGTTCATGAGCCTCCAGGGCGTCGGGGGCGCGGCTGTAGACGTTCAGCGCGCCCAGGGGACGGTCTGCCCCCATCAGCGGGGTGGACATGATGCTTTCGATGCCGCGCGCCCGGGCGCGCGGTACGAACTGCGGCCACCGGCTTTCTGCCTCCAGGGATGCAGAGTGGAAGCCCTCGCCGCGGGTCGCGGCATCCAGGCAGGGGCCTTGCCCGGTGTCGTACTGGTCGTGGTCCATCTGCAGCACCACGTCGTCGCTGGCAGCGACGGTGCGTAGCCGGCCCTGGCGAGGAAGCGTGATGCTGACGCCGTCCGCTCCCGTCATGACCGACTGGGCCATGACAACCACAAGCTTCAGCGCCGCGTCCAAGACGGCCCGGGTCAGGGGAAGGTGTGCGGCGGCTGCGAGATTGACGCTCAACACGCCGTCGGCTGTGGTCGCAGCTTCGACGTGCAATGCGTCGGTAAGTCCCGTGATTTGGAAGAGCCTGCGGAGCGCGTACGGCGCAGCACGGATCGACAGCACCCGACCTGACTCGCGAAGGGTGTTCGCGGTGGCCACGAACTGCCCGAGTCCCTGGGCATCGCAGAACGAGGCCAGCGCCATGTCGACTACGACAGACCGAGGGTCAGCGGCGATAGCCTCCTGCAAAACGTCATGCAATAACGGCGCACTGTGGAGGTCGATCTCGCCCACAAGTGTGACCACCGCGAGCCCGTCGTGGACCCTCATCGACCCGATGAACTCGGGAGCGTGCGTCACGGACGTTGCGACGTGTCGGGGTGCCGGTGGGGCAGGGCCGATACGGAGTGTGCGAGCCAGGAACCACGGGGCGCACATGCGACAAATGAGAAAGTTGGTACAGCCATGCCGTTGGGCCTAACGTGAGGGGCGGGCCGTATCCTCATGTGTCGAAGACCTCGGGCCCACCCTACTCGCATAACCCAGCCAAGGCAGCGACATGACAGATCGCTCAACGCGCAACATGGTGCCCGAGGGGTCCGAGGATTCTTTTGAGGGCGCCGACATGGACCTCGCAAGGCACCTCGCGGACATCGCGAGCGTCCTACTTGCCCCCGGTGGAGAGACAACGGCGGCGGACACCATTCTGTCCCTGGCCGTCAGCACCATGGACAGCTGCGATGAAGCCGGCCTGTGCAGTGACTCTGGCCTGACTGTCCAGGCCGCGCCCTCGGAACTGATGACCCTGCTCGATGCCGCGCAGGCGCAGGCAGGACACGGACCCTGCACGGAGGCCCTGGCAGGACTCGACGCCCTCTACGTGCCGGACTTGCTCGATGACCACAGATGGCCCCAGTTCTCACTCGCCGCCGTAGGGCTGGGCATCCGCAGCGCCCTGGCCTTCCGGCTGTCCGTCCAGGGTGAGACCGTGGGGGCGCTCCAGCTCTACGCACGGCTGCCCAGCGCGTTCAACGCCCATGACCGCACTCAGGGACTCCTTTTCGCGACCTACGCCGGGTTAGCCCTCGCGCAGGCCAGCGCCCAGGCCGTCGATGAGAGCAAAGTCGAGAACCTGCAGTTCGCCTTGTCCTCACGCGACGTCATCGGCCAAGCACAAGGCATCCTGATGGAACGCGAGCGGATCACGGCAGACCAGGCGTTCCAGCTGCTCCGGCGATCCTCGCAGCACCTCAACCGCAAACTCCGAGCCGTGGCCCAGGACATCGTCGACACCGGCACGCTCCCCTCCGAGCCGACCAACGGCCCACACCTTCAGTGACGGGTCTGTCGGTACCGCTGCAGGGTCGACGTGAAGTCTCCGCGGCGCGGTCGCAGTGAGATCCTGGGCAGGCCTCAGCGTGCGCGAGCACCATCAGGTTGGGCAGGTAACGCGCACCGCACCAGCAGCCGAAGCAACCGCGTTGCCCGCAAGGAGTCCGAACTGTTCCTGTCCGCGGTCTACCTCACCACCCGGCAGACCGAACACGGTGCCCTGTCGGACTTCGCGACGGGCGGCAGGCAACGTCTGAAGGTGGTCAATTGTCCCTGCGATCCCACCTCTTGGTCAGGCCCATGTTCGCGTCGCCGCTCGGTGGACGAGACGACGCGAAAGACGTAACATATTTGCTACGGACCTTCCCAACACCTAGGAGATACAGATGAGCAGCAGCGTTGCCTCCGCCTTCTGGGATGACCTCGCCAAGGACTTAGAGGACCCCGAGTTCCTCCGTGACTATGTGGTCGAGTCGATGCGCATCGCGACGATCGACCGGCTGGTGAACGAACTGGACGACGCGCGAGAGGCCGCCGGCCTGTCCAAGGCAGAGCTGGCGCGGGCGATCGGCGCCGAGCCGGCAACGATCCGCCGACTGTTCGCCAAAGGACACAGCAACCCGACCCTCGGAACCCTCGCAGAGGTCGCCTCAGCCCTCGGGCTGCAGGTCACCCTGACCCCGCTGGCTGTCGCCGAACGCCGCCGGGTCACCCAGCCGCTCCTTGAGGGTCGGTCCGTGGACGCTCGAGGGCTCGCACAGCATCTCACCGGTATTCGCAGCGGGAAGGCCGTCGACACGGTCGCGTCCTGAATCAGGCGAGGCTGCGCGGATTGCGCGCGAAGTACTCCTCACCCAGGCGCCTGACGGCGCGGTAGTCCCGGTCGGCGAGCTCAGTCCGGAAGGGCTTGTGACGTCCGTCGATCACCACCAGCAATGGCCGGTCGACGCCCGTGGCGTCGTAGTCCAGCCTGCAGAACAGCCGATAATGGTGACGGCTCGGCCCGTCGACGCGTACCTCGAACCAGCCGACCATGTCTCCCTTCATGGCCTCCCAATAGCCACCGCCGGCGAATCGCTTCGGCGGTGCTGCCGCCACCTCGGCCAGGACGACCCGCATGGTGGCCCGGACCTTGGGTGGGCACGCGTTGAGGAAGTCGCGACCGGGCTCGGCCTGACCAGGATCGTCCTGCTGGTGTCGCCGGTAAAACACGACGTCGTGCACATCATCGGAGGAGGGACCCGTGCGGACGATCGGGGGCGGCGTCTGCCGTGCGCGGCGCCGATCACGTGATCGCTTGTCAGGAGCCATGATGCGGCCGACGGTAGTGCGAGCCGCCTTCGAAACCGG
>JBKJLP010000036.1:0-10186 GCA_046596735.1 Mycobacteriales bacterium
GCGGCATCCAGACCCAGTTGATCCGGACGTCCTCGACGAACGGCGCCAGCGCTGAGCGGGTCTGGTCCTCGATCACGTCGGTGAGCGGGCAGGCCGCGCTGGTGAGCGTCATGTCGATCGTCACGGTGTTGTCCTCGTGCACCTGCGCACCGTAGACGAGTCCGAGGTCGACGACGTTGATGCCAAGCTCGGGGTCGACGACGTCCTTCATCGCCTCGATGATGTCGTCGTCGGCCGCCCGTGGCTTGGGCAGGTCACCAGCCGTGGGGGTCTCGAGCACGGGCGTCACGTCGAGCGCGGCGTCCTGGGTCACCTCGGTCATGCCGTGTCCTCCATCGTCTGGGCGACCGCCTGTGCGGTCGCGTCCTTCCACGCCATCCAGCCGAGCAGCGCGCACTTCACCCGCGCCGGGTAGCGCGACACGCCGGCGAAGGCGATGCCGTCCTCGAGCACGTCCTCGTCGGGCTGGATCGTCCCCCGGCTCTGCATCAGCTCCAGGAACGCCTCGTGCTTGACGAGCGCCTCGTCGACGGCGAGCCCGATCACCAGGTCGGTCATCACCGACGTGCTGGCCTGGCTGATCGAGCAGCCCTGCCCGTCGTAGGAGACGTCCATGACCACGCCGTCAACCACCGCGACGCGCAACGTGACCTCGTCGCCGCAGGTCGGATTGACGTGGTGCACCTCGACGTCGAACGGGTCGCGCAACCCCTTGTGGTGGGGCGTTTTGTAGTGGTCCAGGATGATCTCCTGGTACATCGACTCGGTCTCACTCATCCATGCACGCCCCAGAACCGCTGGACCTGCTCGATCCCGGCCAGCAGTGCGTCGATCTCATCCTCGGTGTTGTAGAGGTAGGCCGAGGCACGGGCCGTGGCCGGTACGCCGTACCGACGGCAGACCGGTGCGGCGCAGTGATGCCCGACCCGCACGGCGATCCCGAGGTCGTCCAGCGATTGCCCGACGTCGTGCGGGTGGACCCCGTCGACGATGAAACTGACCGCGCTGCCCCGCAGCTCAGTCGTGTCGGGACCCAGCACCCGGGCCCCGGGCAGAGCCCGCAGCCCGTCAAGCAGCCGACCGGTCAGCGCCTGCTCGTGCGCCTGGATCCGGTCCATCCCGACCGCGCCGAGGTAGTCGCAGGCGGCGGCCAGCGCGACCGCCTGGCTGATAACGGGGGTGCCGGCCTCGAACCGGTCGGGTGAGGGGGCGTAGGTGGAGCCCGACATCTGGACGGTCTCGATCATCGAGCCGCCGCCCATGAACGGCGGCATCTCATCGAGCAGTTCCTTGCGCCCCCACAGCACGCCGACCCCGGACGGGGCGAGCATCTTGTGGCCGGTCAGCACGAAGAAGTCGACCCCGAGCCCGGTCATGTCGACAGCCTGGTGCGGCGCCGACTGGGCGCCGTCGAGCAGGGTGAAGGCGCCGACCTCGCGGGCCCGGCGGACCAGCGCGGCCACGTCGTTCTCGGTGCCCAGGATGTTGCTGACATGCACGAAGGCGAGCATCCGGGTGCGCTCGTTGACGAGCTCGTCGAGGTTGGACAGGTCGAGCCGGCCCTCGTCGGTGAGCCCGATCCAGCGCAATGTCGCTCCGGTGCGCTCACACAGCAGCTGCCACGGGACGAGGTTGGAGTGGTGCTCCATCTCGGTGACGCAGACCTCGTCGCCGGGGCCGAGGTGGAACCGGGACCCGGCGGCGGCGTTGCCGAACGAGTAGGCCACCAGGTTGTAGGCCTCGGTGGCGTTCTTGGTGAACACCAGCTCGTCGTGCTGTGCGCCGAGGAAGGCCGCCACGGTGCTCCGGGCCGCCTCGTAGCCGTCGGTCGCCTCCTGCGACAAGGTGTGCACGCCGCGGTGCACGTTGCTGTAGTGCCGCTCGACGAAGCTCCGTTCGGCGTCGAGCACCTGCCGGGGCTTGTGCGAGCTCGAGGCGTTGTCGAGGTAGACGAGTGGGTGGCCGTTGACCTCGCGCGAGAGCACGGCGAAGTCGGCGCGCACGGCCGCCACGTCGTACGTCGTGGGGGTCAGCAGCGAGGTCATGCGCCCGAGCCTCCGAGGCCGGGGATCACGCCAGCGGCAACCGGCTCCTTGGCCGGCGCGTACTGCTCGTACCCGTTGGCCTCGAGCTCGTCGGCCAGCCCCTTGCCGCCGGAGGCCGCGATCCGGCCCTTGACGAACACGTGCACGAAGTCGGGCTCGATGTAGCGCTGGATCCGGGTCTAGTGGGTGATCAGCAGCACGCCGGTGGTGCCGGTCGCGCGCACCCGGTTGACCCCTTCGGACACGACCCGCAGCGCGTCGACGTCCAGGCCGGAGTCGGTCTCGTCCAGAATCGCGATCTTCGGCGCCAGCAACTCGAGCTGCAGGATCTCGTGCCGCTTCTTCTCCCCGCCGGAGAAGCCCTCGTTGACGTTGCGGGTGGCGAAGGCCGGGTCCATCTCGAGCCGGGCCATCGCCTCCTTCTGCTCCTTGACCCAGAGCCGGAGCTTGGGGGCCTCGCCGCGCATGGCAGTCGCGGCGGTCCGCAGGAAGTTCGAGACGGTGACGCCGGGGACCTCGACGGGGTACTGCATCGCGAGGAACATGCCGGCCCGGGCCCGCTCGTCGACGCTCATCGCAAGAACGTCCTCGCCATCGAGCAGCACCTGGCCGGAGGTGACGGTGTATTTCGGGTGGCCGGCGATTGAGTATGCGAGCGTCGACTTGCCGGAGACGTTCGGACCCATGATCGCATGGGTCTCACCGGCCTTGATCGTCAGGTCGACGCCGGCCAGGATCTCTTTGTCGTCGACATTGACGTGCAGATCGCGGATTTCGAGCGTGCTCACTTAGCGCTCCAGCTTCACAAGGACGTCGTCGCCCTCGACGGTGACGGGGTAGGTGGCCACGGGCTTGATGGCGGGCAGGCCGGTCGGCGCGCCGGTGCGCAGATCGAACTTCGACCCGTGCAGCCAGCACTCGATCTGACCGTCTTCGACGTCGCCCTCGGACAGCGAGACGTCGGCGTGCGAGCACACGTCGGAGATCGCGAAGACCTCCCCGCCACTGCGGGCGATGCAGATCGGCGTGCCGTCCAGCTCGACGCGCAGTGCGCCGTCCTCGGGCAGATCGGAGAGCGAACAGGCCTTCACGCGGACAACTCCTTCTCGAGCGCGGCGTAGAGGCGCTCCTCGATGGCGGGGACGCCGATCTGCTGGACGACCTCGTTGAAGAAGCCGCGGACCACCATCCGGCGGGCCTCAGTGGCCGTGATGCCCCTGGACGTCAGGTAGAACAACTGCTCCTCGTCGAACCGGCCGGTCGCACTGGCATGGCCGGCGCCGGTGATCTCGCCGGTCTCGATCTCGAGGTTCGGAACCGAGTCGGCCCGGGCCGAGTCGGTGAGCAGCAGGTTGCGGTTGAGCTCGTAGGTGTCGGTGCCGAGCGCCTCAGCCCGGATCAGCACGTCACCCACCCAGACGGTGTGCGCGCCGTCGCCCTGGACCGCGCTTTTGTAGGTGACCCGGCTCTTGCAGTGCGGGACGCCGTGGTCGACGAACAGCCGGTGCTCCAGGTGCTGGCCGGCATCGGCGAAGGCCAGCCCGAGAAACTCCGCGTCGCCACCCGGCCCGGCGTACGTCACGGTGGGGACGAGCCGGACGAGGTCGCCGCCGAGGGTCACGACGATCGAGCGGAACCGCGCGTCGCGGCCGAGTCGGGCGGCCTGCGCGGACAGGTGCACACTGCCGGGATCCCAGCCCTGCAACGACACCAGGGTCAGCGAAGCGCCATCACCGACCCGCAGCTCGACGCCGCCGTTATGCGTCGCGAACCCGACATGGTCCAGCACGACGATGGCCTGGGCGTGCGCGGCCAGATCGACGATGAGATGCCCGTACGACGTACCGCCGGTGCCCTCGACCCGCAGCAGGACCGGCTCGGTGAGCTCGCCGGTGATCCGGACAAGGGTGCGCTTGGCGAAGTCACGCATCGCGAGGGCCGCAGAGCGATCGGCCGGGACAAGTGCGCAACCGACGAGCTCGTGATCGGGACCGATGGTCTCGACCTCGACCCCCTCGGGCGCTGTGACCTGCACCTCGATCGAACCGTCGACCGCCGCGGTGCCGTCGTGCAGCCCCCGCAGACGGGCCAGCGGCGTGAAGCGCCAGTCCTCCTCGCGGCCGGTGATGACGGCGAACGCGTCGGGGTCGCGGGACAGGATCCGCTCGGCGCGGGCATCGGCTGGCTTCTTCGGGGTGGACGGGGTGACGTTGGCCGCGATCGAGCCTTCGACCAACCCGCCGGTCTCCTTCAGCGCTGCGCGCTCGGTGGTGAGCGCGTCGGCCATGCTGCTAGCCAACGGAGCCCTCCATCTGCAGCTCGATGAGCCGGTTCAGCTCGAGCGCGTACTCCATCGGCAGCTCCCGGGCGATCGGCTCGACGAAGCCACGCACGACCATGGCCATCGCCTCGTCCTCGGCCAGGCCGCGGCTCATCAGGTAGAAGAGCTGGTCCTCGCCGACCTTGCTGACCGTCGCCTCGTGGCCGAGCGACACGTCGTCCTCGCGGACGTCGACGTAGGGGTAGGTGTCGCTGCGGCTGATCGTGTCGACCAGCAGCGCGTCGCACACGACGTTGCTCCGACTGCCGTGGGCGCCTTCCTGGACCTGGACCAGCCCGCGGTACGACGTACGACCGCCGCCCCGGGCGACCGACTTGCTCACGATGTTGGAAGTCGTGAACGGCGCCGCGTGCACCATCTTGGCGCCGGCGTCCTGGTGCTGGCCGGGGCCGGCGAAGGCGACCGACAGCGTCTCGCCACTGGCCCGCTCGCCGAGCAGGTAGCAGGCCGGGTACTTCATCGTGACCTTGGAGCCGATGTTGCCGTCGATCCACTCCATCCGGCCGCCCTCGTGCACCGCCGTGCGCTTGGTGACCAGGTTGTAGACGTTGTTCGACCAGTTCTGGATCGTCGTGTAGCGGACGTGCGCGTCCTTCTTCACGATGATCTCGACCACGGCCGAGTGCAGCGAGTCGCTGGAGTAGATCGGCGCCGTACACCCCTCGACGTAGTGCACGGAGGAGCCCTCGTCGGCGATGATCAGCGTGCGCTCGAACTGGCCCATGTTTTCGGTGTTGATCCGGAAGTAGGCCTGCAGCGGGATGTCGACCTTGACGCCCTTGGGCACGTAGATGAACGACCCACCGGACCAGACAGCGGTGTTGAGCGCGGCGAACTTGTTATCGCCGACCGGGATGACCGAGCCGAAGTATTCGCGGAACATCTCCGGCTGCTCGCGCAGCGCGGTGTCGGTGTCCAGGAACAGGACACCCTTTTCCTCCAGGTCAGCGCGGATCGAGTGGTAAACGACCTCGGACTCGTACTGCGCGGCGACACCGGCGACGAGGCGCTGCTTTTCCGCCTCGGGGATCCCGAGCTTGTCGTACGTCGACTTGATGTCGGCCGGCAGGTCTTCCCAGCTCTGCGCCTGCTTCTCGCTCGAGCGGACGAAGTACTTGATGTTGTCGAAGTGGATCCCGGACAGATCGGAACCCCAGGTGGGCATGGGCTTCTTCTCGAAGAGCTTGAGCCCCTTGAGCCGCATGTCGAGCATCCACTGCGGCTCGTCCTTCTTCTGCGAGATGTCGCGAACGACGTCCTCGTTAATCCCGCGAGTCGCCCCCTCGCCGGCGGCGTCCGAGTCGGCCCAGCCGAACTTGTAGTTGCCCAGTCCTTCGAGCTGTTCGGGTGCTGCGGTCATGAGCTCGCCTTCGCTTCCTTGGGGGTGGCCCCGGTGTGGGGGGCCGGTTCAACAGGGACCGGGATGAACGTGGTGCAGACGCCGTCGCCATGGGCGATGGTGGCGAGTCGCTGGACGTGCACATCGAGCAGGCGACCGAGCGCGGCCGTCTCGGCTTCGCACAGCTCGGGGAACTCTGTGGCGGCGTTGGCCACGGGGCAGTGGTGCTGGCAGAGTTGGATGCCGGTGCCGAGCGGACCAGTCGTGGCGGCGTAGCCGTCGGCCGTGAGCGCCTCCGCCAACGCGGCGGAGCGATCCTTGGCCGTCGTGACGTGGGCGTAGCGCGCTTCGAGCTCGGCGCCACGCTCAGCGGCGAATGCCTGAGCCTGCTCTGGGGACATGAAGCGCATCGCGGCGATGGCCAGATCGTCGTAGCGGCTCGGTCCGGCCGCGTGACCGGCGTCGCTGAGCGCGTAGAGCCGGGCCGGACGGCCGCGTACGGCCTTGCGCAGGCGCGGCATCTGCGTCGTCACGGTGCCCTCGGCCAGCAACGCATCGAGGTGCCGACGGACGGCGGGAACGGTCAGTGCGGTGGCTTCGGCCAGCGCACTGGCGGTCGACGGACCGAGCGCGAGCAACAGCGAGCGGACGCGGTCACGCGTCCGGACGTCTGCACTCGGTGCCGCCATGCTTTTCACAACACCATTGTGGCCTAAATACTGGCCGGCGTCGAACCGACGGGTTCCCTAGGCTGTCTCCTATGCCCGCTGCAGCGCTCGACGTAGAGGGCCTCACCAAGGCGTACGCCGGTCGCACCGTCGTCGACGGGCTCAATCTGACGGTGCCGGCAGGCAGCGTGTTGGCGCTGCTGGGGCCGAACGGCGCCGGCAAGACGACGACCATGGAGATCTGCGAGGGCTTCCGCCGCGCCGACGCCGGCCGAGTACGCGTGCTGGGCAGGGAGCCCCGCGACACCGCGCTGCGACCGCGGGTGGGTGTGATGCCGCAGTCCGGCGGCGTCTACCCCGGCCTCAAGGCAGGCGAGGTGCTGCGACTGTTTGCGTCGTACTCCGCACACCCGCTCGAACCAGCCGATCTGCTCGCGCGGCTGGGCCTGACCGACGTTGCCCGTACGGCCTGCCGACGGCTCTCCGGGGGTCAGCAACAGCGACTCTCCCTCGCCCTGGCCATCGTGGGACGGCCCGAGCTGGTGTTCCTCGACGAGCCCACTGCCGGACTCGACCCTCAGTCGCGCCACGCAACCTGGGACCTGGTGTCGGCCCTGCGCGCCGACGGGGTGACGGTCGTCCTGACGACGCACCTCATGGACGAGGTGGAGCGCCTCGCCGATCAGGTCGTCGTGATCGATCACGGTCGGCTCGTCGCTGAGGGGACCATCGCAGCGCTCACCGGAGGCGACGGCCTCACGTTCACCGCACCTGCGGGGTTGGACCTCACTGGGCTGACTGGGGCACGCGAAGAGCGACCCGGGCGCTACGTCATCGCAGGCACGGTCGACCCGGCGTCGATGGCGGCGGTGACGGCGTGGTGCGCCGAGCGAGGTGTCCTCGCCACCAACCTCGGTGCGCGCAGCCTCGAAGACGTCTTCCTTGACCTCACCGGCCGTGAGCTGCGCTCATGACGGACCTCACGGTCGGACTCCTCGCGCCACTCCCCGGCCGCGCCCCTACGGGACGAATGCTGGCCGCGCAGACTCGCGCCGAACTCACCCTGCTGCGACGCAACAGCGAACAGGTGCTGCTCACCCTGGTGATTCCGATCGGGCTGCTGATCGTTTTGACCCTGATCCCGTTTGTCACCGTCAAAGGGGACGACCGGATCGGCTTCTTTGCTCCAGGGATCTTGGCGCTAGCCGTCATGTCCACCGCCTTCACCGGCCAAGCGATCGGGCTCGGCTTCGAGCGGCAGTACGGCGTCCTCAAGCGACTCGGCGCGACCCCTCTCCCCCGGTCGGTACTACTGCTGGCAAAGACCTTCTCTGTGCTTGCCATCGAAGTTCTGCAGGTCATCGTCCTTGGCAGTGTCGCGCTGGCCTTGGGCTGGCAGCCGCGGGGCCATGCGCTAGCGGTAGTGGGCCTCGTCGTCCTTGGCACAGCAGCCTTCAGCGGCCTCGGACTGCTGCTGGGCGGGACGTTGCGCGGGCTCACGACCTTGGCAGCAGCCAACCTGCTCTGGTTCGTCCTGCTCATCCTGGGCGGAGTGCTGTTTCCGCTGAGCCAGTTCGGCCCGGCCGAGCCGGTGCTGCGGCTCCTGCCTACCGCTGCGCTCTCGCACGGTCTGCGCGAGGTGCTGCAGCAGGCCAACGGCCTACCCGTAAGGGATCTTCTCACTCTGGCCGGATGGGCCGTCGTCGGGCTTGGCGCGGCCAGCCGAATGCTGCGCTGGGAGTGACGAGCTGCGTTCCTTGACCTCTTGGACAAGCCAGCCGTTGCCATCTGGGTCGCTAAAGGACACGAACGAGTTGTAGCTGCGTCGCTCCGGGTCCAGCCCTGGCTGTTGGCCGTTCGCTCCGAAGTGCCACGGCTCGCTCACCTCAACGCCGCGGCCGATCAGCTCAGCACGCGCGGCCTCGACGTCGCTCACCACGAGGTGGACGCCCTGGACGGAGCCGGCTGACTCAACGTTGCGCATCAGGGCGATCGAGCAGGCCGACCCGGGCGGGGTCACCTGGATGACCCGGAAGTCGGGGCCGGCGCTGTGGTCAACGTGGAGCGAAAAGCCAGCCTTGTCGAGGTAAAAGGCCTTGGCGCGGTCCTGGTCAGCCACCGGCACGACGATCAGTTCGAGCGTGTAGTCCATGCCTCAAACGCTAGCGCGGGTCACGCCACATCGGCGTGATGACCGGGCAGCCAGCAGGGAGGGCGAACGGCGGTCGTACGACAAAGCCATGTCGCTCGTAGAAACTGATGTTGCGCGGGTTGGAGCTCTCCAGGTAGGCGGGCAGTCCGTCGGCGTCGCAGCGGTCGAGGACCGGCTGCAGCATGGGTCCGCCAACGCCCTGCCCGCGCGCCTCCGGGACGACTCCGACCGCCTCGAGGTACCAGTGCGGCTCTCGCGGATGCGCGTTGACCGTCCGCTGGAGGAGCGCGGTTGCCCGCACGATCCCGGTCCCGAAGGCCGCGACCGACAGCGGCAGGCTGCGTACCTGCTCGAGGTAACCCGGCGCCCAGTGGCCAGGTGGCAGCCAGATAGCTGCTGCCCGCCGCTGAGGGTCGCGAAGCACCTGGGCATCCGGCACCCGTGAGGCTGCGTGGAGGAAGGCCTGGAACACCTTGGAGAGGCGCCGCTCTGGATCGTTGCGGCCCGCCAGCAACCAGGTCATCACCGGGTCGGTCGAGAACGCCCGGCCCAGGACTCTCGCGGTGTCTTCGGTGGTCATGCCGTGACGAGGCCGTCCAGCCGCTCCAGCGTCTTCTCCATGTTGGTGCGGGTGACTCCACGGAGCGGTCGGACGAGGAAACTGAAGACCTCCTGGGAGATGTCCCAGCTCTCCCGGACGATCGTGCCGTCCGAGGTCTCCTCCAGCTCGTAGCGCCAAATGCGGCCACCGATGAGCTTGTTGACCAGGACGTAGTCCGGCCGAGGCTGCCAGGCGATCAGTCGGTCCTGCTCGAACTCGACCACCGTATTGACCATCTTGTAGGGGATGCCCGCGTGCATGGACATCCCAAACCGCGTGCCAAGGGTCAGCGGCTCCGGCTCACCCACAGCGTCCCGGACCGTGCCGGACCCGTCGAAGTCCTGGTGACGAGCGGCATCGGCCAACAGGGCGAAGACGGTGGCTGCGGGGGCGTCGATGACGCGCTGGACGGTCTCTACGTTGTGGCTCATGCGACCAGACTAGGAGGGTTGCCGATCTTCAGGAGTCCAGCCCGAAGGCGCCTCGGAAGAAGACGAGCGGCGCGGCCTCGCGCAAGGTCACGAGCTCCTGCACCCGACCGATGACCACGTCGTGGTCGCCAGCGCGGTGCACGGCTTCGACTTCGCACATGACCCGGGCCAGGACGCCGTCCAGTGCCGGCCCCCACGGCGAGGGCCGCCAGCCAATGCCCTCGAACTTGTCGACCTCAGGCGTCGCGAACCGCAGACACAGGTCTTGCTGGTCTTCAGCCAGCACGTTGACGCAGAACCGTCCCGACCCCTGGATGCGCGGCCAGGAGCGCGACGACCTCGACGGGCAGAAGAGCACCAACGGCGGGTCGAGGCTCACTGAGGCGAACGACTGGCAGGCGAAGCCGATCGGGCCGTCGACGTCTTGACCCGCGACCACGGTGACGCCACTCGCGAACGAACCGAGTACGCGTCGCATATCGAGCGAGGACGCGACTGCCTCGGCGACCTCGTCAGCGAGGTCCGCGCGCACTTCCGCATCGCTCACCGGCAGGGCTACTTCGGCTGGAGCCGGGCGCCACCGTCGACGCGCACGACCTCGGCGTTGGC
>JBKJLP010000051.1:0-3158 GCA_046596735.1 Mycobacteriales bacterium
GACCTGCCGGCCGTCCCGTTGTACGTGCTCCCGGTCCGCGCCAGATAGCAGCACGTCCAGGCGGTGGCTGGCGTAGAGGATGGTCTGGCCGGCCGCGGCGTAGCGGCGCAGGCTGTCGAGCAGGTGCTCGACCTCTTCGGTCGGCAGCGCGGCGGTGGGTTCGTCGAGGACGAGCACCCCGCTGGTGGCGTCGTCGCGGTCCTGGACCGCGCGGATGATGGCGATGCGGGTGCGGTCGGCGGCTCGTAGATCCCCGAGCGGGGTGGTCGGCAGCGCGTCGACGCCGAAGGTGGCGAGCAGCACGGCCGTACGCGCGTTGAGCGCCTTCCAGTCGATCTTGCCGCCGCGGCCCTTCGGGAAGGTTGAGCCGAAGGCGATGTTCTCCGCGATCGACAGATCGGCGAAAACGGCCGGCTGCTGGTGGACGAATCGCAGTCCGGCCGCATAGGCCTTTTCGCCGCTCCAACCACTGAGGTCCTGGACGTGGTCGCCCAACTCAAGGAGCCCGCCCGTCTCCGCTTGGACAACGCCGGCGAGCACCTTGATCAGGGTCGATTTGCCCGAGCCGTTGCCCCCTAGCAGCGCGTGTACCTCGCCTGGACGGACGTCAAGATCGACGTCGTCCAGCGCGAGAGTGCCGCTATAGGCCTTCGACAATTTCGATACCCGCAGCACCGTCGAGGTGACCGCAGGAGTTGGCATCAGACGCCCCAGGCCTTTTTGTAGGTGGCCTTGAAGTCGACCTTCGGCACGAACGGACCGTTGGACGTGAGGTTGTGGCCCTTGTCGACCAACTGCCAGCCCAGGCCGGAGTCGGCGATCGGAGCCTTGGTGAACAGCGAGTTCATGGTGTCGACGGCAGCCCAACCGGTCCAGTCCGACGGCGCAATGTTGACGGCATTGACACCCTGGCCGGAGCGCAGCAGGTCGAGTTCGGGCGCGAAGCCCTCGCCGCCCATGACATACACCTTCCCGGCGCGGCCGGACTGGACGACCGCGGGGGCGATGCCCAAGAGGGTTGCGGAGGTGTAGGGGCTCTTGACCACGTTGGCCTCGGGGTGCTGCAGCAGGGCCGAGGTGGCCTTCTGTTGCAGGTTCGGGCCCAGCTCGGCGCCCGCGAACTCGATGTCGGCGACGATTTTGCAGCCGCTGCACTTGGCGATCTCATCCTTGAAGCCCTGGCCGGTGTAGGCCAGGACCGTGACGCTGCGGGAGTTGAAGAAGATCACCTTGGCCTTGCCGCCGGTCGCGGCGATGACCGCCTTGGCCTGGTCTGCGCCGTACTTCTTGGTGAAGGCGCCGATGTCCTCTGCGCCCGCGCCATAGTTGATCTGGCCGGAGAACAGGGCCGGGTCGCTGCCCTTGAAGAGCGGATCGTTGCAATCGAAGGAGTAGATGCCGACGACCTGAATCCCCTTGGCCTTGGCTTCCTGCAGCGGGCCCTTCACGCCGGGGCAGTCGATGGCCTGCAAGATGATCCCGTCGGCGCCCGAAGCAATCGCTTGGCGGACCAAGCCGGGGGCGTTGGCCGGGTTGAGTTGGACGTCGTAGACGTCGGTTCGCCAGCCGGCGGCCTCGGCGGCAGCCTTAGCGGCCGCGACGGGCACGGAGCTGGAGATCGAGGCCTGACCGGCGGAGATGATGACGACCCGCTTGCCCTTGGCGGCCGGGCGCGAGGTCGCTTCGGGTTCGCGCAAGGTGCCGGCGTAGTTGACGCTGGTACTGCCTGCGGCGCCTGAGGCGACGGGTGCTGCGGGGGCGTCGCCGCCTGCGGACGGTCCACTGCTGCTGCCGCAAGCGGTGAGCAGAAGCGCCGCGGCGGAGAGTCCCGCACCGGCTAGGACTTTGGGTCGCGTCAGGCGCAGGGTCATGAGGGTTCTCGCTCCACGATTCAACAGGCGCAGGGTCTTCTGCACGGTCGGACGGTATGGCGGTGAAACACAGTCGTACGCCCTTCGGTGGTAAATGACCAGAAAGGACTAGGTGCAGGCTGTGACAGACCGGGCACATGCCCTGATGTCGTTACCACCGACGGGCGACCCAGATGGACGTGCCCGGAAGCAGTCGGCCGCGCAGTGGACTCCACTGGCCCCACTCCCGTTCGTGGCCCGGCGGCCACTCCGGCTCGATGAGGTCCACCAGCACCAGTCCCGCCGCGACGATCTCGCGTACCCGGTCGCCCAGGGTGCGGTGGTGTTCGACGTAGGTCGCCACGCCGTTCTCGTCTGCTTCGACGTACGGGGTCCGGTCAAAATACGACTGCGACACCGTCAGGCCGGTCGTCCCCGGGTCGTCGGGAAAGGCCCAGCGGGTGGGGTGCGTGACGGAGAACACGAAGCGTCCGCCTGGCCGCAGCACGCGAGCCACCTCGCGCATCACGCCAGCCGAGTCGGCCACGAACGGGATAGCGCCGAAGGCCGACGCCACCAGGTCGAAGGCGGCGTCCGCGAAAGGCAGCGCTTGGGCGTCGGCCTGCACCAACCGCGGCACGGGAACCCCGGTGCGGGCGTCAAGCACGCGTGACTGCGCGAGTTGGCCGGCGGACACATCGAAGGCGGTGACGTGTGCGCCCTGCGCGACCAGCCAGCGGGCCCCCTGTGCGGCCCCGCAACCCATCTCCAGCACATCACGGCCGGTGACGTCACCCAGCAAGCCCGCGTCAGCCTCGCGCAGCCCCTCCGGACACCACAGCAGGTCGACATCGCCCAGGAAATCGCCGTGCTCGGCGTAGTAGGCCGGGGCCTCGCTGTCCCACCACGTCCGGTTGGCCCGAGCGCTCTCCGCCGGGTCGGCGTCACGGTGCGTCACGCTGCTTGAGGGGGCTTGGCTCATCCGTCTACTATGGGTGAACGCATCGTGCGCCTGCTTGGCATGCGCTCGCGCTGTTTGCTTTGCACCAACCCCACGACTGGCCCAGCAGGGGCCTGTCATGACCCCATCAGCCGGAGCCGACTCCTTGACCAGCACTCTCGATACCCCCACCACGCCCCAGGTCGCGATCAACGACATCGGGAGCATGGAGGACTTTCTCGCCGCCATCGACGCGACGATCAAGTACTTCAACGACGGAGACATCGTCGATGAAGTACTTGATCGACGCGTCGATGGCGGCGAGAAAGTCCTCCATGCTCCCGATGTCGTTGCTCCCGACCTGGAGC
>JBKJLP010000128.1:0-6922 GCA_046596735.1 Mycobacteriales bacterium
ACCAGCGGCCCATCGACAAATCCGCTGTGGTTGCCCGCGAGCAACACCGGCCCGGAGGCGGGCACCAGGTGCGCGCCTTCGATGCGAATGCTGAACAGCAGCCGGGCCAGCGCACCCCCGACCGCGCGGCAGAGCCGCACCAGCCAGGGCTTCGTGGTCGTCACGCCGGACCGAGGCCGGCGGCCTGGGCCAGCTGCAGCACCTTGGCGATGACCTCGTCCGCAGTCAGCTCCGTAGCGTCCAGGTGTACGGCGTCGGCTGCGGCAACGAGTGGGCTCGCCGCACGCGCGGTGTCGAGCCGATCCCGGCGGGCCAGGTCGGCCGCCACGGCATCGACGACGCCGCCGGAGGTCACGTGCACGCCAACTTCCGCGTCCAGCGACCGCCGCTGGGCGCGGACGGCAACGTCAGCGTCGAGGAAAATCTTCACCGGCGCATCCGGAAAGACGACCGTGCCAATGTCGCGACCCTCGATCACAGCATCCTGCGCAGCGACCGCACGCTGCAGCGCCACGAGCTGGGCGCGTACGGCCGGAACCGCACTGACAGCACTGACCGCAGCAGTCACGGCCGGCCCACGAATATCGTCGTCGACGGGAGCGCCGTCCAGGTCGACCCCAGGCGCTTCTGGGTCAGTGCGTGGCCGCACGACGGCAACCGCCGCGACCTGCGCCACGGCCGCATCGTCCGTGAGGTCAACACCGGCGCGCAGGACGGCGAGCGTGACAGCGCGGTAGGTCGCGCCGGTGTCGAGGTAGCGCCAGCCGAGGTGTCGAGCGACAGCCTTGGCCACCGTGCTCTTACCTGAGCCCGACGGCCCGTCGAGCGCGATGATGCGCGGGGGCGGCGGCGTGCTCACGCTCTGCTCCCTGGGGCTCATGACTGGTCGGCGGTCCTGGCGCGCTCGCGCCGACCCCTCATCCTAGTCGGGAACGCCCCCACCGATCAGGCGTCGGGCAGCACCGTGAATCCAGCGCCCTCGAGCGCCGTCCGGAGCGGCGCCCGCTCCCCCACGTGAACGAGCAACTCGAGCAGCCCCGTCGGTCGACCTGGCAGGTGCTCAACGCGTACATCCTCGATGTTGACGTGGGCCTGTGCCGCGCAGCCAAAGACGGCCGCAAGCTGGCCCGGCGCATCCGGGACGGACACCGACAGTCGGGTGAAATCGGCGTCATGGTCCCCCCGCTTGACGCGGACGAGGGCGCGCCCCCGCTGACCGCGGGCGAGCAGGTTGCGCACGGCATCCGCATCCCCGGTGGCGAGCGCGTCAGCGACGGCGGACAGGTCCTCCGCAGCCGCTCGGACGATCGGCGCGACGAAGGCGGCGTTGCCGCTCAGGATCTGGCCCCACAAGTCTGGGTCGCCTGCGGCCACGCGGGTGGTGTCCTGCAGTCCAGGACCTCCGATAGCGACGGCAGTGTCGTCGTCGATGAGCTGCGCCGCCACCGCCGTGGCGGCAAGGTGCGGCAGGTGGCTGACCAGCGCGACCGAACGGTCATGCTCCTGCGCGCTCATCACGACCGGCGTCGCACCGCAGGCGACCGCGAGATCGTGGACGGTCGCCACCGTCTCCGGTCGAGTCCCCGCTGTGGGGCACAGGACCCACGGCCGACCGGCAAACAATCCCGCAGTCGCCGACGCAGGCCCGGACGTCTCTCGTCCGGCCAGCGGGTGCCCGCCGCACAGTTTCGCTTCGTCCGCCCCGACCTCGCGCAGCGAGACCAGCACCTGGCTCTGAATGCTGCAGACGTGGGTCACGACCGCGTCCTTCAGGGCGCTGCGGATCTCGCGGTAGGCCGAAGCGAGCACCGCCGGCGGGACCGCAAGCACGACGAGCGAGGCCGGCTCAACGCCATCCCAAGCGCGCCCGGCTCCGCGGGCCACCGCGGCCTCGAGATGGTCCGGTGAACGGTCGGTGAGCACCACCTCGCGGTGTCCCCGCAACGCGAGCCCGATCGACGTACCGATGAGCCCCGTTCCGACGACCAGGACCGCCTCGCTCACTGCGGCAGATCCGTGCGCAGCGCCGCCGCTCCCCGCAGGTAGACGTGGCGCATGTCCGACCGGGGCAGCACCGTCTCGACGTGTGCCAGCAGGCGCAGCACCCGCGGCATCGCGCCAGGAACGTCGATCTCCGCTGCACAGAGCAGCGGGACGTCGGTGATCCCCATCTGCCGTGCTGCGTAGGCCGGAAACTCCGCGTGCAGGTCCGGGGTAGCGGTGAACACCACGCTGATCAGATCGTCATTGGCCAGGCCATTGCGCTCGAGCACGGCCGCCAGCAACTCGGTGGTGGCGGTGAGGATCTGCTCGCGGTCATCGGCGTCGACCTGCGTCGCTCCGCGTACGGCTCGGACCGCCACTACATGCCCACCGCAGCGAACAGCTCCGACAGCTCCTGAGCGGTGAGGTTGCGGATCTTGCCGGCCCGCTGATCACCGAGGTGGATCGGGCCGATCTGCGAACGCACCAGCCGTTGCACCGGGTGGCCGACCTCTTCAAGCAGGCGGCGCACGATGTGCTTGCGGCCGTCGTGCAGCACGATCTCAACGAGCACCCGGTTTCCCGAGGAGCCGGTGAGCCGGAAGCTGTCGACCTTTGCCGGGCCGTCCTCGAGGTCGACGCCTGCCTTGAGTCGCTTGCCCACGTCGCGGGCAACGGGTCCGAGGACCTCGGCCAGGTAGGTCTTGGGAATCTCGTACGACGGATGAGTAAGCCGGTGACTCAGTTCGCCATCGTTGGTCAGCAGCAGCAGCCCCTCGGAGTCGGCGTCAAGCCGGCCGACGTGAAAGACCCGGTCGGTGCGCTGCTCGACCAGGTCACCGACGGTGGGGCGGCCATCGGGGTCCGTCATCGCGCTGACCATCCCGCGCGGCTTGTTCATCGCGAGGTAGGCCCGCGTGGTCCCAGTGTTGATGCGCATGTCGTCCACTCGGACGACCGCGACATCAGGGTCGACGCGCATGCCCTGCTCGCGCACGATGGCGCCGTCAACCGACACCCGACCCTTGGCGATGAGTTCTTCGCAGGCACGGCGCGAGCCCACACCCGCTGCTGCCATGACCTTCTGGAGCCGGATCCCGGTCTCGTCGTTCAACGTTGCCATCCCATCAGGATGCCTGCTGCGCCTCGATGTCGGCGAGATCAGGCAGCAGAGGAGCCAGATCGGGCAGCTCGTCCAGCGATTGCAGGCCCAGTTTCTCCAGCAGCAGCGGGGTGGTGCGAAACAGGATCCCGCCCGTCTCGTCGTCCGTACCGGCCTCGGTGATCAGGCCGCGGGCCAGCAACGTGCGTACGACGCCGTCAACGTTGACGCCGCGCACGGCGCTGACCCGCGCACGGCTGACCGGCTGCCGGTAAGCGATGACCGACAGGGTCTCCAGCGCCGCCTGGGTGAGGCGCGCCTGTTGCCCGTCCAGGATAAAGCGTTCGATATAGGGCGCGCAGTCGGCTCGCGTGTAGAGCCGCCAACCGCCGGCGACCTGACGGAGCTCGAACCCCTTGCCCGCCGAGACATACTCCGCCGCCAGCTCAGCCAGCGTCCTCTCCACCTCATCAGTGGGGCGTTCGACGACCTGGGCGAGGGTGACCGCAGCCACCGGCTCGTCGGTGATGAGCAGGACTGCTTCCAGTGCCGCACGAAGCGGTGGCAGGTCCACGTCGTGAGCGGGCTCGACCGCGATGACCTCAGGCACCTCACGGTCGGCATGCTCGTGCTCAACCGCGATGTCCTCGGGGCCCTCCAGCTCCGGTCCGTCGTACGAGGTCATGGCGTCTCCGGGGGTGTCGGGTCGGTCAGGTCGATCGGCGCGTCGTCCGTGGGGGCTGCAGGCTCGTCCCACTCCGCACCTGCGGCTTCGGCACTGATGTCGTCGTGCACGTCACCACCGGTCCAGCGGACGTGCAGGTCGCCCAGGGCCTCGAGCTGGTCGAAAGCGACGAGTCCCTCGCGGTAGAGCTCGAGCAGGCCGAGGAAGCGGGCCACCACCTCCAGCGTGCCGTTGCAGTCGGCCGTGAGGGAACGGAACGATCCGCCACCGGTGCGGTGCAGCCGCTCGCGCATGATCGCCGTCTGCTCGCGGACGCTGACGGTGCCGCCGTGAGCATGGTCGATCGCGACGACGGGTGCCGCTTTGGGAGTAAGGGCCCGAGCAGCCAGCGCAGCGAACTCCTGCGGTCCTAGCCCGAGCAGGACCTCCGGAAGGAGGCTGGCGTAGTGCGGCTCGAGCTGGACCTGCCGCGGGTAGCGCTTGGACTCGGCGGCCAGTAGCCGGGCCAGGTGGGCGGCGGCAAGTTTGTAGGCGCGGTACTGCAGAAGGCGGGCGAACAGCAGGTCGCGTGCTTCGAGCAGAGCCAGGTCTTCTTCGTCCTCGACGTCGGCCGACGGCAGCAGCCGAGCGGCCTTGAGGTCGAGCAGCGTCGCGGCCACCACGAGGAACTCCGTCGCCTGACCCAAGTCCCAGGCCGTCCCCGCCGCGCGGATATGCGCGATGAAGTCGTCGGTGACCTTGCTCAGCGCGACCTCGGTGACGTCCAGTTGGTGCTTGGAGATCAGCGACAGCAGCAGGTCGAACGGACCCTCGAAGTTGTCCAGGTGGACGTCGAAGCCCGAGCCGCCGTCGGGAGTGGCTGCCTGATCCGGTTCGGTCATGGCCTCAGCCACCGGTCACCAGCCGTACGAGCGGCCCGAGCAGGTCGTCCATCACCAGCGGCAGCAAGGCCTGCGGACCGCCGAGCGGGAGCAGGAGCAAGACGAGCAGCGCGACCAGGCCGATGTTGCGGTCGACCAAGTGGTGCTCGGCCTTCTGCCAGCCCATGCTGCGTGGCGCCAGCCCGAACAGCAGCCGGCCTCCGTCCAGCGGCGGCAGTGGTACCAACGAGAGCCCACCGACATAGAGCTGCATCACCCCGAACAGCAGCAGGGCGCGCTGTCCCAGATCAGCTCCGGCCACGCCGAACTGCAGCAGCAGTGACGGAGACGTCACGCCTACGGTGGTCAACAACCCCAGGACAAACAATGCACCGAGCCCGACCACGATGTTGAGCAGGGCAGGGAGCAAGAAGACGGTCAGCAAGGCCGAGCGGTCGCGGCGGGCTGGACCATCGAGCGGCCGGCTCCACCCCATGCCGGCGATGGCCCCGGCCACGGCACCGAACGGGTCCAGATGGCGCCGCGGATCAGGCGAACGTCGGCCCTCCGCCCGCGGTTGCGGGTTGCCCGCCCGGTCGGCCAGCAAGCTCTGCACCCAACCGTGCAGGGTGATGGCGACGACGAAACTGAGCACCAGAACGACGAACGAAAACGGGTCGCCGAGCGAGCGCAGCACCTCAGCCGCCTCGCGGTGAGCTCAGCGCCAGCCGCGCGCGGGACGTCACCGCGACAGCACTTCCCGGGCCAGCTCGCGGTAAGCCTTGGCGCCGCCGGATGAGGTCGCGTAGGACGTAATCGGCTCGCCGGCGACGGTGGTCTCGGGGAAGCGGATCGTGCGGTTGATGACGGTGTGAAAGACCCGGTCGCCGAACGCCTCGACGACGCGCGTGAGCACCTCGCGGCCGTGCAGGGTGCGCGCGTCGTACATCGTCGCGAGGATCCCCTCGACCTCCAGCCCGGGGTTGAGCCGCTCTTGGATCTTCTCGATCGTCTGGATCAGCAAGGCCACGCCGCGCAGCGCGAAGAACTCGCACTCCAGCGGAATGATGACGCCCTGCGCGGCGGTGAGCGCGTTAACGGTCAGCAGGCCGAGCGAAGGCTGGCAGTCGACGAGGATGATGTCGTAGTCGTGACGGACCGGCTCGAGCACGCGCAACAGGGTCTGCTCGCGAGCGACCTCGTTGACCAACTGCACCTCAGCTGCGGACAGGTCGATGTTGCTGGGCAGCAGGTCCATGCCGGCCACGTCGGTCGTCAGGACGACGTCGCGCACCTTGACTTTGCGCTCCATCAGCAGGTTGTAGACCGTGAGGTCGAGCTGCAGCGGATTGACACCGAGCCCGACCGACAGGGCGCCCTGCGGGTCGAAGTCGACGAGCAGCACGCGTCGGCCATACTCCGCCAGCGCCGCACCCAGGTTGATGGTGCTGGTGGTCTTGCCGACCCCGCCCTTCTGGTTGCACATGGCCAGGATCCGGGCGGGTCCATGCTTGCGCAGCTTCTTGGGTTCGGGAAAGACCGGTGTGGGTCGACCGGTCGGGCCGACGCCCGCAGCAACGCCGGCGGCAACGGAGGCCGGGATCACCGGAGTGGGTCCCTTGACGGCGGGTGCGGCCTTGGCTAGTGCCTTCTTCGCTGGCGCCTTCTTTGCCGGAGCCTTCTTGACGGGGGCTGTCTTCGCTGGCGCCTTCGGCACCGTGGCCTTCTTCGCCGCCGCTTTCGTGGCCGGAGCCTTTGTGGCCGGAATCGGAGCGGGACGTGCGGTCCGTGCTTTGCCCGCGCGCGTCGAGCCCTGTGTCGCCATGTGTACCGAAACCCCTCATTGCTCAAAGCAGGACGTACGGAGCAGGCCGCGCGGAACTGGTCGGCTGACCGCCGACTCTAGATGATCGATTCCCAGCCCTCAGTGGTCGTAGGTGAGCAGTGAACGCTTGCCGGGTTGTCCGGTTTGGTCGTTGTGCCAGATGGCGGTGGTGAGCGCGAGGAGGCGTTGGATGACGCGGACGAACACACCTATGACGGTGTGGCCGCCGTGTTGTTCGAGCGTTGCGCTGGCCCTTGCGGGGTGTAGCCCGGCCGCTGGGGCAGGTACGGGAACAGGCGCCGCAGGTGGGCCGTCGCGTGCCGCAGGCACCGCGCTTCGCTGGTGTGCCCATACCGCGCCTGCAGCACCGACAACGTGATGATCTCAGCGTCGCTGATCTTCGGGTGGCTCCCGACCTCATGGCGGTACGGAACGTGTTCGGGATGCGGTGGTGGTCGACCTGTACG
>JBKJLP010000169.1:0-2803 GCA_046596735.1 Mycobacteriales bacterium
ACAAGCCGTCTTCACCGTCACCCGCCAGCCCGACGGCAGCTACCGCTGGAGGACCCGCGGCGGCTGGCACTTCCACCGACAACCCCAGGGCTTCTGACCCCCGTCACTAGCCCACCCCACCGCATCCGCAGACCAGCGACCCGCTCGCCTGCCGCTCCGGCACGCCGACGTCCGCTCAGGCAGCGACGCTGATCGCTGTGGTGGCCGGTTGCGGCGCCGATGGCGGCAGAGTGGGAACCGGGCGCAGGGATAGGACGACGCGACAGGCGGCGACCAGCACCAGGCAGGCCCCGGCCAGGTGCGCACCCACCAAGGCGACCGGCAGGTGCGTGAAGTACTGCGTCCACCCGATCAGCGCTTGTCCAAGCTCGACAACGACCAGGACGCCGGCCGCCCGTGATGGCGCACCGGCTGCTCGAAGCCCGACCCAGAGCGCGACGCTCAACCCGATGAGCAGCATCACCAGGTCGGCGTGCAGCTGACTCACCGACGCTGGGTCGAATCCGGTGCGGCCAGCTTTCGGGTCGCCGGAGTGCGGACCCGAGCCGGTGACGACCGTGCCCACCGCCAAAGCCACCGCGACCACGCCGAGAACGCCGTACGAGAGCTTCCTCAGCAGCGGGGGCGCCAAGGGGTCGACGGGGTCGGTCCGGGTCCGCCAGTGCAGGACTGTGGCGAGGGCGATGAGGACCATCGAGAGCAGGAAGTGGGCCATCACCGTCCATGGATTGAGCCCGGTCAGGACGGTGATCCCGCCGAGCACCGCCTGCGCCGGGATCCCCAGGAACAGCAGGACCGCCGGCCACACCAGCGCGCGACGACGCGGACGCTGTCGTACAACAGCGACCAGCGTGGCGACCACGATCGCCGTGAGCACGAACGTCAACAGCCGGTTGCCGAACTCGATCAGGCCGTGTCCCGCGTACTCCGCAGTGGGGGTATAGGTCGTCTCGGTGCACCGCGGCCACGTCGGGCAGCCCAGGCCCGATGCCGTGAGGCGCACCGCCCCGCCGGTGACGACGATCGCGCCGTTGGCCACGAGACTGGCCAGGGCCAGGCGTCGGACGATCAGGGGACTGGGCCGGAGCACTCGCCCAGCCTACGTTCGATATTGTGACCCTTCCTGCGTCGAAGGGTCCGCACCCGTTCATGGCACCGAACGAGGTCGATGTGCTGATCGTGGGTGCCGGGCCAGCGGGTCTTTACGGCGCCTACTACGCCGGATTCCGCGGATTGACCTGCGCGGTTGTCGACGCGCTCCCGGAGGCGGGTGGTCAAATCACGGCGCTCTACCCCGAGAAGGTCATCTTCGACGTGGCCGGGCTCCCGGCCGTACGCGGGAAAGATCTCGTGGCGAGCTTGGTCGAGCAGGCAGCGCCCTTCGCGCCGCGCTACCTGCTGGGCGAACAGGCCAACTCCTGCACGGTGCTCCCGCACGGACTGGTCATCGGTACCGCCTCGGGTCTCGAGGTGCGCGCGAAGACCGCAGTGGTGACCGGCGGGATCGGCACGTTCAACCCCCGGCCGCTGCCTGGCGGCGCCGACTGGGTGGGTCGAGGACTGAGCTACATCGTCCCGTCGTACACGCCGTATACGGGCAAAGACGTCGTGGTCGTCGGTGGCGGCGACAGTGCCCTGGACTGGGCGCTCGGCTTGGAGCCGATCGCAGCGTCCGTCACGCTGGTCCACCGCCGAGGCTCGTTCCGAGCCCACGCGCACTCGGTGCACCTGCTCGAGCAATCTCGGGTCCGCGTCGTCACGCCAGCGCAGGTCGTGGGGCTGGTGGGTGAGGAGCGGATCACCGCGGTCCAGGTGCGCAATACCGAGACCAAAAACGTCACCGAACTACCCGCACAGGAGGTGGTGGCCGCGCTGGGCTTCACCGCAGACATCACGCCGCTCGAGGCCTGGGGGCTCAACGTGGTCGACCGGCACATCGTGGTCGACACGCGGATGGCCACCAACGTGCCGCGTGTCTTCGCGGCGGGGGACATCACTGACTACCCGGGCAAGGTGCGACTGATCAGCGTGGGTTTCGGGGAGGTGGCGACGGCGGTGTGCAACGCGGCTACCGTCATCGATCCGGAAGCAGACGTCTTCCCAGGACACTCGACGGAGGGACCGGCCACATGACTTTCGTGATCACGAGCACCTGCCTGGACCTCAAGGACATGTCCTGCATCGAGGAGTGCCCGGTCGACTGCATCTACGAAGGTGGTCGCAAGCTCTACATCCAGCCGGTGGAGTGCATCGACTGCGGAGCCTGCGAACCGGTTTGCCCCGTCGACGCGATCTACCCGGACCGTCAGTTGCCCGCGGACAAGGTCGGGGACAAGGCGGACAACGCCCTGTTCTTCACCAGCGTCCTGCCCGGCCAGACCGAGCCCATTGGTTCACCCGGCGGTTCGATGCGGGTCGGCGCGGTCGAAGCCGACACGCCGGCCATCACCGCCCTGCCCGTCGCCGCCGAAGACTGACCGTCCGCCCCCAACGCCAGGAGTTCTTCTGATGCTCGACCTGACCGGTACGTCCTCCGTCGTCACCGGGGGGGCCTCTGGCCTCGGTGAGGCCACCGTCCGCGCTCTGGCCGCCCGCGGTGCGACCGTGGTGGTGGCCGACCTGCAGGACGACAAGGGCGCGGCCGTCGCGGCTTCTGTCGGCGGGACCTACGTTCACACCGACGTCACCGACGCGGACCAGGTGATCGAAGCGGTGACCGCAGCCGGCGAGCTTGGCCCGTTGCGCACCCTGGTCTGCGCAGCCGGCATCGGCTGGGCCAGCCGCACGGTCGGCAAGGACGGGG
>JBKJLP010000428.1:0-3901 GCA_046596735.1 Mycobacteriales bacterium
CGGGCTTACGACGCCGGTGCGCTGGTGGTGAAGAAGCGGGGGACGGCCGTGCAGCCCGACGTCCTGCGCCGCCAGCTCAAACTTTCCGGCTCCCGGGAGGTAACCGTGGTGCTGACCCGTTCGCGCGGGTCGCAGATCGCGATGGTCGTACGACCGGTCAAGGTCGACGCAGGCGGCCCAGCACGCGGGTGACGCCACCGAGGCCGGCAACGGCCGAGCGAAGGGCCGGCCCGCCGGGCAGCCCAGGGACGTCCTGGAGCAGGGGTGCCAGCCGCATGAACGACGGCAACTGGTGCACCACCAGCCGACGGGTCAGCAGCAACTGAGCCAGGTTGGTGCGGCCCGCGGACGTATCGAGCAGATCAGCAGCGGACCCGCTCGCGCCGGTGCCGACGATCTTGCCGGCCGGGGTGGGTCGCGTGTTCCACCCGGCGCTGTCGCAGGTGAACTGCCAGCCGCCAGCGGGCGTCTGTGCGGTCAGCGTGATGTCGATAGCGCTGCGGGCGCACAGCGAGCCGGTCACGTCCATGAGTGCGGCCAGTCCGCGGTCGAGCAGCGCGGGCGGCGGGGCGGGCGCGCCGCATGGCGACAGGTCCAGCGCGTGCACCGCGAGTTCGTACGTGCTCGCGTGGAGCAAAGAGAGCACGGGCAGGCGGCCCACGTCCGACTCTGCCCAGGCGCGGCCGAGTTCGTCCGCCCGGGGGCTGGCGAAGAAGTCGTCCAGGCTGTCCCGCCCCCGGACCAGGGCTGCAACGATTTCGTCCTCGGAACTGGCGCGGTGCTGCTGCACGAGGGCGGCGTTGGTGGCGTCGCGGTCGAGCGGACGGGGCCCGGCCGCCCGGGTGGCGGCAAGGACTCCCTCGACGATGTCGTGACCCGGCCATTGCCCGAGGTGCGCGACGACGTCGTGGCCGGTCCAGCCAGGCAGGCGGGAGGGCCGAGACAGGTCCGTCCGCGGGTGGGTGACAACGTCCAGGAAGGCATCCCAGGCGTCCAAGACGTGTCCGCCGACCTCGGCGGCTCCATGATCGGACAGTCCTGCGGCGCTCATGACGGCATTGTGTCTTGCCCTGGCTAGCCTGTACGGGCACGGTCCTATAGCTCAGTTGGCTAGAGCGCCGCCCTTACAAGGCGGATGTCGCAGGTTCGAGTCCTGCTGGGACCACCCCGCTCCTGTTGCGAGTCGTTCGCAATAGCGCTTACGGTGCAGCAATGACCCTGCACCCGTCAGTCCGCCTCCTGCTGGCCGCCCTAGCCACATCGCTCGCCGCTACCGCCTGCAGCGCGGGGTCGACTGCCACGGCAAACGACGGAACGTTGCGCATCGTCTCGACGGTCGCGCCGATCACGTCGATCATCGCCAACATCGCGGGTGACAAGGCCCGAATCACGGGCGTCGTCCCCGAGGGAACCAACAGCCATACCTTCGAGCCGCCGCCACGTGCCGCGGCGGTGATGGAGGACGCGGACCTCGTGTTCGTCAACGGCCTCCAGCTCGAGGAGCCGACCTTGGAGTTGGCCGAGGCCAACGCTCCCAACACCGCGACCATCGTCAACCTGGGCGAGCAGGTCTTGCCGGAGTCGGAGTACATCTACGACTTCTCGTTCCCCAAGAAGGACGGCAAGCCCAACCCGCATCTGTGGACCGATCCGCTGTTCGCGATCAAGTACGCCGGTGTCATCAAGGACGTGCTCGCGAAGCGGGACCCGACCAACGCCGCCTACTACGCCGCCAACCTGGACGCGTTCGACGCCAAGGCGACCGCCTTAAGCGAAGCGCTGAAGGTGGATCAGGCGACGATCCCCGGCGGCAGGAAGGACCTGCTGACCTACCACGACGCCTACGCCTACTTCGCCCGGGATTACGGCTGGACCGTTATCGGCGCCGTGCAGCCGTCCAACTTCGAGGACCCGCAACCCAAGGAAATTGCTCGGCTGGTCGATCAGATCCGGGCTCGGAAGGTGTCGGTCATCTTCGGCTCGGAGGTCTTCCCCTCGAAAGTGCTGGCCCAGATCGGACGCGAAACCGGCGCGCGCTACGAGAGCACTCTGCGCGACGATGACCTGCCCGGTGCACCCGGCGAACCGGAGCACTCGTGGCTCGGGCTGATGCGCTACGACTACCGCACGATGATCAGCGGTCTGGGCGGTACGACGACCCGCCTCGACGCGCTGTCGGTGGCCGACGTCGTGACGGACGAGGCGGACTATCCGCAATAGGGCGGGACTAGGGCAGGGACCTTCGCGACATTGCGGGCGGGCGCACTCGCGGGGCGGCCCCGACGCTGATCAGGACGCCGGGGCCGTCACCTGGTGGAACACTGACTGATGTCGACTCATGCCCGGGATCCCTTGAGAAATAAGGGCGCGACACGCGGCTTTTGGGGAAGATGATCACCTTCGGTGAGTAAGGCGTGCCCTAGCGTGAGGGCGGTGGAGACCTCGCTCGAATTTGCCCCTGAGTCGGCAGCGTTCGTGCGGACCGTCGCGCACGTGCAGGCCTACGTCCGCAGCGAGCCGGGCGCCTACACCGCCCTGATGGCCACCGCCAACGCGGACCCGGAGGGCACGACAACGAGCTTGGTCGCGCTGGGGGCCGTGCTGCTTGACCTCGCCGCCGGGGCATTCTCGATGACCCCCGACGAGATGCTGGCCAAAGTATCCGCGCAGATCAACGCGCACACGGCGTCAGGTTTTTCCGGTCCTGGCTAACCTGCGCACGTGACCGTGCTGCTGGGGGACGTCGTGGCGGCGCTCGAACGTCTGTACCCGCCGTCCTGGGCGCAGTCGTGGGACGCCGTCGGGCTCGTTGTCGGCGACCCGAGCGCGGTCGTACGCAGGGTGCTGTTCGCCGTCGACCCGGTCGAGGCCGTCGTCGCCGAAGCGGCTGAACGCGGCGCCGACCTCCTCGTCACTCACCACCCGCTCTACCTGCGTGGCACCTCGACGGTGGCCGCCACCGACGCCAAGGGTCGTAGCGTGCATCGGCTGATCGCCGGCGGCTGCGCGCTGTACGTCGCCCACACCAACGCCGACGTCGCTAGCCCGGGCGTCTCCGACGCGTTGGCCGCTGCGGTCGGCATGGTGGACCTCCGGCCGTTGCAACCGATGACTGCCGAGCCGGGGGAGCAGCGCGGCCTGGGTCGGATCGGTCGCCTGCCCGAGCCGCTCACGGTGCAGGAGCTGACCACCCTCGTCGCCGGCGCCTTGCCAGCGACGAGCTGGGGCGTACGTGCTTCTGGAGATCCGCTGAAGGTGGTGGAGACCCTCGCGGTCTGCGGTGGGGCAGGTGACGATCTGCTGCGCGAGGCCGCCGACGCCGGTGCCGACGCGTTCCTCACTGCCGACCTGCGCCATCACCCGGCGTCGGAGGCGCCCGAAGGGCTGGCGCTGCTTGATGCCTCCCACTGGGCTACCGAGTGGCCCTGGCTGCTGGATGTCGCCGCTCGGATCGCTGACGCCACTACGGTGGACACAGCCGTGTCGACGCTGGTCACGGACCCCTGGACGACCCATGCGAGGAGCACGACGCCGTGAAGGCCGACCCGTTCGTCCAGCTTCGACTGCTGGAACTCCAGGCGCTCGACAGCGCCCTGGACCGCCTGGCCCACCGTCGCCGCACCCTGCCCGAGCTCGCCGAGATCGAGCGCACCGAGCAGGCAGTCGAGGCGCTCCGCGACGACACCGTTCGGGCCCGTACGACGGTGTCGGACCTGGCTCGGGATACCAAGAAGTTCGAGGACGAGATCGAGCAGGTGCGCGCCCGTCGCACCCGCGATGAGGACCGCCTCGCCTCCGGAGCGATCACGGTGCCCAAGCAGCTCGAGGAGCTCCAGCACGAGGTAGCCACGCTGCAGCGCCGCCAGTCAGACCTGGAGGACGGCGAGCTCGAGGTGATGGA
>JBKJLP010000309.1:0-14010 GCA_046596735.1 Mycobacteriales bacterium
GCGCATCGTCGCGACCCCGGGACACAGCGCCGACTCACTGTCGTTCCTGCTTGCCGACTCCGTGCTGACCGGCGACACCATCCTGGGCCGGGGGACCACCGTCGTCGCGCACCCAGACGGGGTGCTGGCCGACTACCTCGGCTCGCTGCGCCGACTGCAGGACCTCGGGGACCTGCAGGTTCTGCCCGGGCACGGTCCCGAACTCGCGTCCGCGGGAGTGGCAGCGACGCATTACCTCGACCACCGGGCGCAGCGACTCGAGCAGGTTCGGGCTGCGGTGGCCGCCGGCGCGACCAGTGCGCAGCACGTAGTGGAGACCGTCTACGCCGACGTCGACCGGGCGTTGTGGCCGGCCGCGACGCAGTCCGTACGCGCCCAACTCGCCTACCTCGAGGCGGGCCGATGACCTGTCCGGTCTGCGGCACGCCGACGGTCGACGGTGCCCGCTTCTGCTTCGCGTGCGGGGTCAGCCTGCGCAGCGGATCGCCGACCGATCCCGCGCAGGAGGTAGAGACCGAGCGACGGCATGTCACCGTGCTGTTTGGCGACCTGTCCGACTTCACCAGCTGGTCTGAGGACCTCGACCCCGAACGGGTCTCGGTCGTCACCGACCGGGTTCTCGCGACCCTGTCCGACGTCGCCGCGGAGTTCGGCGGCCACGTCGACAAGCTGACCGGCGACGGCCTGATGGCGGTCTTCGGTGCGCCCGTCGCACACGAGGATGACGCCGAGCGGGCCGTGCGCGCCGCCGCGCGGATGCAGACCGCCGTACGCCGGGTGGTCGAGGAGGAGAGTGGCGGTGGCCGGCGGCTCGGCCTGCGGGTCGGGCTCAACACCGGTGAGGTGCTGGCCGGGGTGCAGGCGCACCTGTCCTACACCGTGATCGGGGACACGGTGAACACCGCGTCGCGGCTGTCCGACGCTGCCGGGATCGGCGCCGTCTATGCCGGCCGCGATACGGCACTCGCGACCATGTCGATCGCGTCGTGGCGGGCGCTGCCGCCGCTGCGCCTCAAGGGCAAACGTGAGCCGGTCATCGCCCACGAGTTGCTCGGGATCAGGCCGCCGGGTAGCTCGCGGCTCGGGTTAGGGGATGAGGCGCCGTTCGTCGGGCGCGACGCCGAGCTTGGGCTGCTGATCGGTCGGCTGCTCGAGGTCACCGAGCGCGCCAGCCCCCGGGTGGTGCTCGTCTCCGGCGAGGCCGGTGTGGGCAAGACCCGGCTGGGCCAAGAGGTCAGTCGGTTCGCCGGCGAGCTGCCCGGAGCGCGGGTGCTGTGGGGCCGCACGGCGCCGTACGGCGAAGGACGCGACCTCGCCGCGGTGGCGGAGATGGTGCGTACGGCCTGCGGGATTAGCGACGCCGACGACGTCGACAGCGCCCGTGCCCGAGTCAGCCGGACCGTGGCCAGGCTGGAGGGTCCGAGCGCGGGCAACCGGCCGTTGCCGCCGGGGGTGGCTGAGCGACTGCGCGCCCTGCTCGGGCTGGAGGAGGACGACCTTGGGCTGCCGCGCGACCCGACGGCGCCGGGCGCGCCGGTCGGCGGTGATCAGGTGCGGCGGGCGGTTGCGGCGTTGTTTACCGCGCTGGCCCAGGAGGGACCGCTGCTGCTCGTGCTCGACGACCTGCACTGGGCGACACCAACGATGCTCGACGGGTTGGTGGACGTGGCCGGCCGGACCGATGGACCGGTGCTGCTGCTCGGGCTGGGGCGCCCGGACATGCTTGACCCGCCGAGGCGGTCCGCGTGGTGGGAGCAGTTGCGCGATACCGAGCTCCTGCCCGTCCTGCCACTGGAGGAGACGGCCGCCGACCGGCTGTTGCGCTCCTACCTCGGCGTCGATAGCGGTGAGGTCGAAGGGCGGATCCGCTCGGCACTGCTGTCGCGCGCACAGGGCAACCCGTTTTTCCTCGCCGAGTTGCTGCACCTGCTCGTTGACCAGGGCGCTCTGCGGCGGGTCGACGACATCTGGGTGCTCGAGCCCGACGTGGCCGATGACGTGCTGCCGGCTGGCGTTCAGTCGGTGTTGGCCGCGCGCATCGACGGACTGGACGGGCCGGCCAAGGGGGTGTTGCGCGACGCCTCCGTCCTCGGCCTGCGCGCGAACCTGCCGGCGCTGGAGGCCGTCGGACGGGCTTCCGGGCACGGTGATCCGGAGGTCGTACGTAGCGCGGTGGCCGTGCTGGTCGACCGGCGGCTACTCGAGTCCGATGGCGAGGTCGACTGCTTCCGGTTCGGGCACACCCTGGTCCGCGACGTCGCCTATGCGGGGCTAGCCAAGGCCGAGCGGGCACGCCGACATGCGGCGGCGGCGGAGCACGCCAGCGGGACGGGGGGTGGCCGCAGCTCCGAGGCCGACGGCGTCGCTGCCGTGCACGGCGAGCGGGCGGTCCGGCTCGCCCACGAGATGTCCCTCGCGCTCGCCGATCCGGCCTGGGCCGGGCGCGGCGTCGCCTTCGCGGCTCTGGCCCGGCTGGCTCGGGCCGCGCTGGCGCGTGACGACAACCTCGCAGCGGAAGCGCTTGCTGGGCGGGCCCTGGCGCTGAACGACTCGGCGTACGGACTGCCGTTGCCGGCGGACCTCGTCGTCCCGGCCCGACTCGCTCGGGGCGAGGCGCTCGCTGGGCTGCACCGGCTCGCTGAGGCCGAGGTCGAGCTTGGGCCGGCGTTGGCTGCCAGCGAGGACGGACTGCGTGCCGGTGCTCTCGTGGTGCTGGGGACGATCCGCCGCCAGACCGGCGACATCGCCGCAGCGACCCGTGCTTTCGTGTCAGCACTGGCGGCCGCGAGCTCAGCGGGTCTGGACCGGGTCACCGGAGAAGCGCTGCGCCAGCTGGGCTTGCTCGATTATTTCGAGGGTCGCCTGCGGGCGGCGGAGAGCCGGTTCCGCGAGGCCCACGCGCTGGCGGTGCAGGTCGACGACGCCCGCGGTGCGGGCTGGGCGCTGCAGCACCTCGCCTGGAGCGCGACGACGCGCGGTGATTACCCGCTGGCGGACCACACGCTGGATCAGGCCAGGGAGGTCTTTACCGGGCTCGAGGATCTGGGTGGGCTGTCCTGGTTGGCGGGTACCGAGGCCTTTGTCCGGCTTCTGCAGGGCCGGCTGCGTGAGGCCCGCGTCCTTGCCCAGGGTGAACTTCCGCTCGCACAGGACCTCGACGAACGCTGGGGTGTCGCGGCACTGCTGACCATCGACGCGCTCGCCGCGGCCGAGTTGGGCGACCTCGACGCGGCCGATGCCGCAGCCGGGCAGGCCGCGACGATCTTCGCCGAGGTCGGCGACGCCTGGGGGCAGTCGCTGGCCCTGATCGCTGCCGGGTTCAGCGCCCGCGGCGCCGCTCGGCCGCAGCAGGCGCTGGAGCTGCTGGGTCGCGCCGAGGAACTTTCGGCGCTTGCGGGTTCGCGGTTGACCCAGAGCTTGGCGCTGGTCGCCGCCGGCTACGTCCACCTCGACCGGCAGGACGCCGCAGCCGCGGAGGGGTGCGCGTGGCGGGCGAGCGCTGCCTTGGGTGGGTTGGATCTGGAAGCGCACGCGGTGCTCGGGGCGAGGGTGCTGCTGGCGCAGGCGATGCGGGTGCGCGGCGACGTCACGGGTGCGTTGGTCGAACTCGAGTCGGCGTTGGCGACCGGGGAGCAGCCAGCGCTGCTGTTCCCGCGGCGCCAGGCCTTGGCTCACCGGTCAGGGATTTTGCTCGAGCTGGGCCGGGTCGACGACGCTGTCGTGGCCGCGCAGGAGGCGGTCGACATGCCGAGCGAGGACATCCGCTCGCAGGTCCTCGCGTTGCGTGCCCTGGGTTCCGCGGTCCGGGCTGCGGGTGAGCCGGAACAGGCTCGCGAGCACTACCGCGCTGCGCTGCTCGCGGCGGGTGCCACCGGTCAGCGGTCGGAGATCGCCGCGACCGAGGCACTCCTCGCCCAGCTGGATTAGCGGGTAGCTGTCTCGTTGGGCGCTTCCGCGGAAGCGCGGACGCAAGCGCGGCCCGAGCGACTAGCGAGCCCGGCGGGCCAGTCGCTCGGAGTCCAGGATCGTGACTGCGCGGGAGTCGACCCGCATCCAGCCACGCGACGCGAAATCGGCCAGCGCCTTGTTCACCGTCTCGCGGGAGGCGCCGACCAACTGGGCGAGCTCCTCCTGGGTGAGGTCGTGGTGCACCCGCAGCCCATCAGCCTCCTGCGTGCCGAACCGCTCAGACAGACCCAGCAGGGCCTTGGCCACCCGGCCGGGCACGTCCGTGAAGATCAGGTCGGCGAGAGCGTCGTTCGTACGACGCAGGCGACGGGCGAGCACCCTCAGCAACTGCTCGGCGATCTCGGGCCGGTCGGTGATCCACGGCCGAAGGGAAGCGTGCGCGAGCGAGGCCAAACGGGCATCCGTCACGACGGTCGCCGTAGCGGTGCGCGGGCCCGGGTCGAACAGCGACAGCTCACCGAACATGTCGGACGGCCCCATGACGGACAGCATATTTTCGCGTCCGTCGGCCGCCTTGCGGCCTACCTTCACCTTGCCGGTGAGAACGATGTACAGGGTGTCGCCCTGCTCGCCCTCGACGAAGACGTTCGTACCGCGCGGGAAGTCGGCGTAGGTGAGCGAACTGGCCAGCGCATCCGCTGCCTCCGGTGCGACTCCCTGGAACAGCCCCGCCTTGGCGAGCACCTCGTCCACAGCATTCCTTCCGCTCGTCCCGACGAGTGATCACCCGTGGGGGAGCCGAGTCTGGCACGAACCCGCGCTCAGCGGCTCGCATCCCGGCGACCGGGTAGCAGGCGGCCGAGCCGCCGGCGCTTCCAATAGCGGTCCAGCGCTGGCCCGAAGCCCTCGCTGACGAACGTCTCGACCTCGTCTGGACGGGCGGTATCGAGGAACCCCTCGAGCTGGTCGCTCTTGGCGTCGTCGCGCAACGGGCCCTCGACGCGGTCCATGCCGAGCATGAGCAACAACAGGAAAAACGGGAGCAGCAGCGTGAGTGGGAGCAGGGTCACGGACCCATGCTCCCACCGCCGTCAACGCCGGGGATCGGCACCTTCAGCGGGCCCGGCGCTCCGGTCCGAGCGGTAGAACGGACAGGCAGAGCGAGGGTGTTTCGCGGTAGCGCGCGATGAGTTCGGACGTCGCGTCGTCGATGCGCTCGTGCAGGGCTCGGCGGTAGGCCGAGAGCTGGGTCTCGGCCTCACTCAGGTCAGCCTCGAGAGCGCGCTGACCCGCTTCGTCGCCCGGCTCCACGCGGCGGTCCCACAGCTCGGCCAGACTCGGCAGCGGCGGGACGTCGTCGATGGGGACCACGTCAAGAACAGCGTTGCGGGAGCGGCGTACGCGGGCGTCCGTGAGCAGCGGCCGAAGTTTGATGCCATCCGTTGAACCCAGAGTGCCAGCGCGGACGACATCGAGGCGGGCCTGGATGATGCGGCGCCAGTACGAGACCTGCGCCTCTTCGCCATTGAGCGTGCGGCGAAAATCGCGGAGCTCCTCGAGCGAGAGGTGAGCGAACAGCGGGGAGCGCTGGGGCTCCTCCCGGGTGCGGGCGCGACGGGCGCTCGGCACCGGTCCCTGCGGCGCGCGTTCGGCCAGCGCGGTGGCAGCGCCGGTGACGCTTCGCGGGTCCATGGGTCCTCCTCCATCGTCACTCTCTGTGACCGACACCCAAAGGGTCGTCACGAGTGCGCCTGTCCTTGAGGGCGCCGTTCGGGTGACGTCGCCCGCTCACCCAGGTGGCGCAGCCGCCTACGCTGGCTGGGTGAGCGGACAGGTACTCGAGACCCCGCTGGCGCTGACCCGGCGGGCTCGGCGCATGCACCGACTGTTGGCCGAGCGTCACCCGGACGCCCACTGCGAGCTGGACTTCACCTCACCGCTGGAGTTGGCGGTCGCGACGATTCTGTCCGCGCAGTGCACCGACAAGCGGGTCAACCTGGTGACGCCGGGGCTGTTTCGCCGCTACCCGACCGCCGCTGCGTACGCCGGAGCCGACCGGACCGAGCTCGAAGACCTGATTCGTACGACCGGCTTTTACCGCAACAAGGCCGCTTCCCTGATGGGTCTGGGGGCGACCCTGGTCGAGCGCTTTGACGGGCAGGTGCCCGGCCGACTGGCCGACCTGGTCACGCTGCCGGGGATCGGGCGCAAGACCGCCAACGTCGTACTCGGCGATGCGTTCGGCGTCCCTGGCCTCACCGTCGACACGCACGTCGGTCGTTTGGCTCGCCGGTTCGGCTGGACCGAGGAAGACGACCCGGTCAAGGTCGAGCACGCTGTCGGGGCGCTGTTCTCCCGAGCGGACTGGACGCTGCTCAGCCATCGGATGATCTTTCACGGTCGGCGGGTCTGCCATGCCCGCACTCCCGCCTGCGGCGCCTGCGTGCTGGCCCGACTGTGCCCGTCGTACGGACTGGGGCCGACCGATCCAGAGCGGGCCGCTGCCCTGGTGAAGAGCGCATGAGTACGCGGCGGCAGGTGGTGGCGATGCTCACCGTGCTGGCGCTGGTCGGCGCGGTGCTGCTGTTGCGCGGGGGGTCGGCCAGCCAGGACGCGGCGCCAGCCGAGGACCTGTCGGCGCTGCGGGTGGCGGCGAACCTGGCCCCGTGCCCGACCGGGATCGGCCGCGAACTGCCGGCGCTGACCCTGCCGTGCCTGTCCGGCGGAGATCCCGTTGCGCTAGCCGCCCCAGGGTCGGGACGGCCGACCCTGGTCACCATCTGGGCTACCTGGTGCGCGCCCTGCGTTCGCGAGGTGCCGGTGCTGCAGGCCTTCGCGGAGCGGGCGTCCGGCGCGGTCGACGTCGTCGGTGTGCTGCACGAGGACCTCCCGACCAACGCGCTGGAGTTCGCTCGCCAGTACGGCATGCGCTATCCGTCGGTCGTCGACGAGGACGGAAAGGTGCTGCGCGCCTTCGGGAGTGGACCGCCCATCACTGTGCTGCTGCGGGCAACTGGAGAGGTGGCCGCCGTCAAGCGGGGCGAGTTCACCGACGTCGCGCAGATCGTCGCGCTGGTCAAGGATTCCCTGGCCGTGCAGACGTGATCGTCCCCGGCTGGCTCGAGCCGCTGGCACAAGCGCTGCCCACTGTCCGGCCCGAGCAGGTGAGCCGGTTTCTGCCGCCAGCCAGCGGAGGTCGGGCCGCGGCCGTGCTCGTGTTGTTCGGCGAAGGCCCGCTAGGCCCGGACCTGTTGTTCATCGAGCGCGCCTCCACCATGCGCTCGCACGCTGGTCAGCCCGCCTTCCCCGGCGGCGCCGTTGACCCCGAGGACGACTCGCTGATGAGCACGGCCCTGCGTGAGGCGCAGGAGGAGGTCGGCCTCGACCCGACCAGCGTGACGCTGCTCGGCACCCTGCCCGACCTGTGGCTGCCGCCGTCCGGCTTCGTCGTCACGCCGGTCATCGGCTGGTGGAACGCGCCGCACGAGGTGAGCGCGGTCGACCAGGCCGAGGTCGCTGCCGTGGCGCGGGTGCCGCTGTCTGTCCTTGCCGACCCGGCCAATCGGCTCCGGGTCCGACACCCGAGCGGTTGGATCGGCCCGGCGTTTGACGTACCCGATCTGATGATCTGGGGCTTCACCGCTGGGCTGACTGATGCCCTGCTGGGGCTGGGCGGCTGGGCGCTGCCCTGGGATGCGGATCGGGTCGCCGACCTGGACCCTGATACAGCGGCCCTGGCCGTACGCACGACCGTCCTGCCCGATGCTGATCCCCGGAGAATCCCTTGAAGCGCACTGTCACCACTTTGCTCCTGCTTACGCTGCCGTTGACTGCCTGCTCGGGCAGCAGTGCGGGACCAGCGGCCGACGGCCCGGCAGCGCCCCAGGCCACCGCCAGCGGAGCCCCGGCGGCCCAGACGTTCCTGCTCCGCGGCAACGACCAGGACCTGTTTGAGCCGAAGCGCTTCGCTGCCAGCGTCGGGACGCTGCAGCTCACCCTGCAGAACGGGGGCGTCCCGCACAACGTCACCTTTGACGATGCGAGCCTCACCGGCATTCCGACGATCAGCGGAGACGAGCGCAAGAGCACGACGCTGACGTTTACCAAGCCCGGCACCTACACCTTCGTCTGCACGATTCACTCGGGCATGGACGGCGCGATCGTTGTCAGCTGACCCCGGCGCGACTGGCTAGGGTTCCGGCATGAACGGAGACCTGCTGGACCTGCTGCTCGTCGTGGCGGCGCTGCTGTTCGCCGCCTCCGGTTACCGGCAGGGCTTCGTCGTTGGCGTGCTGTCGTTCATCGGTTTCCTCGGCGGCGGGATCCTCGGCGCCAAGGTCGCGCCGAGCTTGGCCGGTATCGGCCCGTTGAGCAATCTGCCGGAAGCCGTCGTCGGACTGATGATCGTCTTTCTGGCCGCGAGCATCGGCCAGGTGCTCGCCACCCTGGCGGGCGGCGCGCGGCGTCGCCAGCTGACCGCCAAGCCGGCCCGGCAGGCCGACGCGGTCGCCGGCGCTGCCATCAGCGTGGTGGGGCTCCTGCTCGTGTCCTGGCTGGTCGGTACGGCCATTGCGTCGTCGCCCTTCCCGACGCTGGCCTCCCAGGTCAAGCGGTCGGTTGTGCTCAGCAAGGTCGACGCCCTGGTGCCGCGGGAGGGCAAGGCCTTCTTCGCCTCCTTTCGCCGCTTGATCGACGATCGTGGTTTTCCGCAGGTGTTCGACGACTTCACGACGCCGCGCTTCCGTCAGGTCGAGCCGCCCGACCCAGCCCTGGCCAACAGCGAGGCGGTCCGGGTCGCGCGTGGCCGGGTTCTGAAGATCACCGGCATCGCGCCGGCCTGCTCGCGCAGCATCGAGGGCTCGGGCTTCGTCTACGCGCCGGAGCGCGTGATGACCAATGCGCACGTTGTCGCCGGCGTGCGCGAGCCCAAGGTCGAGGTCAATGGCCGCAAGGTCAGCGCGACGGTGGTCGTCTACGACCCGGACCGCGACATTGCCGTCCTGGCCGTGCCAGGGCTGCGGGTGTCCTCGCTCGCCTTCGCGGGCGAGGCGAAATCCGGCGCTGATGCGGTCGTCGTCGGCTATCCGCAGAACGGACCGTTCACGGCCACCGCGTCCCGTGTCCGCGCCAAGCAGGACGCCCGCGGCCCGGACATCTACCAGAGCAAGACGGTCGTCCGGGAGATCTACGCGCTGCGCGGTCGGGTCCTGCCCGGTAACTCCGGTGGCCCGCTGCTCGCCCCGGACGGCAAGGTCTACGGCGTGATCTTCGCCGCCGCGGCGGACGACCCGTCGACGGGCTATGCCCTGACCGCCGATGAGGTGCGGCCGGACGCGGTCAAGGGCCGTACGGCAACAGCGAAGGTCAGCACGCGCAACTGCGACTGACCCGCCGGCGCGACGTGCGGTGGGCACCGTCACACGCGGCCCAGGCCACGTGGGCGTGCTGAGGTGCTTACTCTTGCAAGCAGGGTCCGTTCCGGACCTTGACGGGAGGGAGGTGGATTGATGCCGCGCAGTGACGATGCCGTGTTCCGCGTACAAGCCACCCGGCAGATCGATGCCGACCCCACCAGCACGGCGCTGCTCCTGGCTGGCCCGACCGCGCTAGACCTGTGGCCCGGCGTTCGCCGGCTGGGCGAAGTCGGTGGGCGGGTGCTGGTCGAGGCCGAGCTGCGCGACGATGCGGTTCACGCCCCGTTGGGCACCGTCACGGCGGCAACCGTGCGGGCGCTGCCGCCCCGCCGCACGCCGACGTCCTACGTCACGACCTTCGCCTGGATCGGCGCCGGGCTGCCGGTGACCGAGGGAGAGTTGGTCCTCACCTATGCCCCCGGCTCGCTGCGACCGGGAACCACCGCGGTGCTCATCCTGCACAGTGTGGGCCTGGCGCAGAGCGCGCTGCTGGCGAGCGACCTCGTACGGATGTCGGACGGCTTCCTGGACAACCTCGCCCGGGCCGCTGAGGCGCGCTGCCAGGCGGCCTGACCCCTATACGTCCAGCCAGCCCTGGGCCTGTCCGTCCTCGATGCGCTCGGCGAGGGCGATCGCGTCGCGCGCGAGGCCGGCCGGGTGCAGCCCGTACGCGTCGTGGTGGCCGGCCAGTCGCCCGGCCCCGCGGCGCAGCAGCGTCACCGCACCGATCGGGTTGCCGCGCTGCAAATGGGTCAGCCCGACGCAGACCTGGGCGAGTCCCTGCCACAGGTCCCGCTCCGCCGCGCCAGCAGCCTTCCAGCTGGCCTCGAACACCTCATGTGCCCCGAACGCGCGGCCGTCGGCGAGGAGCTGGCGGGCGGACGCGACGGCTTCCTGCGGGGGCAGCGGCTCCTCCGGGACCGGCGGCACTTGAGCTGGGTCACCGGGCTCCACGAACCTGCCCAGGCGGTCACGCGCGCGCATCGGCCAGGTGCTCCAGCAGGGCGGCGGTGACCGTGTCCGGTGCTTCCTGGTGAACGAAGTGGCCCACGTCGTCGAGGAGCAGCAGCCGGTAGCGGCCGTGGGCCCAGGCTGCCGACCCCTGCGCTGTCGTCGCCAGCAAGCAGCCATCGCGGACCCCGTGCACCTGCAGAACCGGTGCCCGCACGCCGCGGTCCATGAGGCGCTGGAAGCGCACCCCGCTGGGCCGGGTGAGCGAGCGCACCGACCAGCGGTACCACTCCAGCGCGCTGTGCGCGACGCCGGTGATCTGCATGGCCTCGCGGCACCGTGCTGACGTCTCCACGTCCGGGAAGCCGCTGCCCGCCCACCTGCGCATCAAGGTGTCGACGTAGGCGGCGTCGTCGCGCAGCAGCCGATTCTCCGGCACCCGCGGCAGCTGAAAGAAGCCGATGTACGAGGAGGCCCTGATCTGGGCCGGATCGGTGAGCAAGGCCCGCCGGAGGCGTAACGGATGCGGCATGCCGACTGCGCCGACCGACGCGACGATCCCGGGATGCAGCGTGGCCACCGTCCAGGCCAGCAGGCCGCCCCAGTCGTGACCGACGAGGTGCGCCCGGTGCGCGCCGAGGGCCCGGATCATTCCAGCGACGTCGGAGGACAAGGTGTAGGCGTCGTAGCCGCGGGGCGGCTTGTCGGAGCCGCCGTAACCGCGCAGGTCAGGAGCGACCACCCGGTAGCCGGCGTCGCCGAGGGCCTGCAGTTGGTGCCGCCAGGACCACCAGAACTCGGGGAAGCCGTGCAGGAGCACCACCAGCTCGCCCGTGGGCGGTCCATGCTCGGCGAGGTGGAAGCGGACGCCGTTGGCGGTCACCTCCCGGTGCGACCACGGCCCCTCCACCAGGACGACGGAGGCGTCGGGCGGCATGCCCGAGGGTGTCACGACTGCGCGGCGGTGCTCGCCTTCGGGGGGCTGATCGGGTGCTTGGCCCAACTCGCGTCGTCCTTCAGCGTGGTGATCGTCTGCGTCGGAGGACCGACCTTGCTCAGGTTGCGTTTGCCCAGCAGGGCTAGCGCGCCGGCCACCAGCAGGTAGCCCCCGGCGACGATCAGGAACCCCCAGCCCAGTCCGAGACCCAGTGCCGCCAGGCCGTACGCAGCGGCGATGCCGAGGAAAATGACGGACAGCAGCACGATGAACCCGGCACTGCCGAGGAGCCCGGCGCCTTTGCCGGCCGACACGACGTCGCGCTTGATCTCGAGCTTGGCGAGTTCCACTTCCTTGCGCATCAGCGTAGAGAGGTCGCGGGTGGCCGAGGCGACGAGCTCGCCTAGGGACGGCTCGGAAGTCGTCGGGTCTGAACTCACGCGGGTGATCCTCTCGTCAGGCTTGCTGCGGGCCTACCCGCGCCGCCGACTGTCACACGAGGTCGGTGATGACGCACTGGTTGCGTCCGGCCGCCTTGGCCGCGTAGAGGTTGGTGTCGGCGGCGCTCACCAGGCCGCCGCCAGGCCCGTGGGTAGACGCCCCGCCGATGCTGACCGTCACCGCAGTTCTGGCCTCGACGTCAGCGCGCAGCCGCTCGGCGAGGGCGCTGGCCTGCTCGGCGTTGCAGTGCGGCGCCACGATCATGAACTCCTCCCCGCCCCACCGGCCGACGATGTCCTCGGCGCGGGCGGCGTTGCTCAGCACCACGGCGAGGTCGACCAAGACCGTGTCGCCGTGGGCGTGACCGTGGTTGTCGTTGATCGCCTTGAAGTGGTCGACGTCGATGATCAACACCCCCACGGGCTGGCCATGGCGGGTGCTCGAGGACAGGGCGCCGTGCAGCCGTTCGTCGGTGTGCCTGCGGTTGGACAGGCCGGTCAGGTGGTCGGTCCGGCTGAGCTGCTCGAGCTCGGCGGCACGGGCGCGCAGTTCGTCCTGAAGCAACTTCATCCGGGTGGCGACGGCGACCCGGGCCAGCAGTTCATGCGGCTCCGGCGGCTTGCGCAGGTAGTCGTGGGCGCCTTGGTGCAACGCGATGGCGATGTCGCCGCCAGCCGCCCTCGAACTGAGGAAGACGACGGGCACGTCCCGGGTCAGCGGGTCGGCCTTGAGGGCTGCCAGCGTCTGGTGCCCGTCGAGGACGGGCATGTCGACGTCGAGCAGGATCACGGTCGGGTCGTGCTTCTTGGCCAGCGCCACCACCGGGCTGCCGTCCTCCACCTCGATCACGTCGTAGCCGGCCGTCTCGAGTTGCATCCGCACCACGGCCCGCACCGTCGGGCTGTCGTCAGCCACGATGACGACGGGGGCGGGTTCGGACATAGTTGGACCGTAGCGGTCCACTTCCGGCGCTGACGGCGACCGCATCGATAAACTCCCTTACGGGTGGAAGGTGTACCGGTCAGGCCAGGACGAAGTACCGCAACCAGACGTACGGAGCCGACAGACCGAGCGTCACGATCGTGACCACGAGTCCGTATCGAGTGAAGGTCCAGAACCCGATCGGGTAGCCGCTGCGGGCCGCGATCCCGAGCACCACGACGTTGGCGCTCGCTCCGATCGCCGTGGCGTTGCCGCCGAGGTCGGCTCCGAGGGCGAGCGACCACCACAGCGGATCGCCATTCGTTCCGGCCGGAAGGTCGCGGATGAGGCTGTCTACCAGCGGCGACATGGTGGCGACGTACGGGATGTTGTCGACGATGGCGGACAGGACGGCCGAAGCTCCGAGCAGGACCCCGGCGGCGAGCCCCACGTTTCCGTCGGTCGCGTCGGTCGCCAGCGAAGCGAGGTCTCCCACCACGCCCACGTGCACCAGCGAGCCGACCATGATGAACAAGCCACCGAAGAAGATCAGCGTCGGCCACTCGATCTCGTCGAGGAAGGGCTTGCTGTCGCGCCGGGCGATGACCAACAGCAGCCCAGCACCGAGGAGTGCCACGACCGAGGGCTCGTACGGCAGGACGCCGTGCAGCGAGAACGCGATGGTCACCAGGGCGAGGATCAGCAGCGCACGGATCAGCAGCGGGCGGTCGGTGATCGCCTCGCGCTCGTCGAGTGCCATAACTTCCGCAACCTGCTCCGGGTGGTAGGTGAAGGAGGCGCGGAACATCACCCTGATGAGCAGCAGGTAGGCGCCCATGAGGACAACGACGAGCGGCGCCAAGTTGGACAGGAAGTCCATGTAGGTCAGGCCTGATTGGCTGGCGATGATGATGTTGGGCGGGTCGCCGATCAGGGTGGCGGTGCCACCGATGTTCGAGGCGAGCGCCTCGGCGATGAGGAACGGCACCGGCGCCAGGCCGAGGCGCTCGCAGACCAGCAGGGTCACCGGGGCGATGAGCAGGACCGTGGTGACGTTGTCCAGCGCCGCGGAGGCCACCGCGGTGATCACCACCAGCATGACCATGGTGGCGAAGGGCCGGCCCCGGGTCCGCTTCGCCGACCAGATCGCCAGGAAGTCGAACACGCCGGTCTGTTTGAGGACGCTGACGATCACCATCATCCCCAGCAGCAGGAAGATGACGTTCCAGTCGACCCCCGTTTCCTCGCTGTAGAAGGCGACGTGGGCGTCGACGACGCCCAGGAGCACCATCCCCGCGGCGCCGCCCAGCGCGGCCGCGACCCGGTGGATGCGCTCGGTCGCGATCAGGACGTACGCCGCGACGAACGCGGCCACCACCAGGGCCGTCACCCGGAGATGCCCGGCAGCAGGGAGCGCAGGACGCGTCCCGCCGTGAT
>JBKJLP010000371.1:0-8346 GCA_046596735.1 Mycobacteriales bacterium
GTTCTTCGAAGTGCGCGACCTGCGCACACGCAAACTGGGCCGCGACCAGCGCCGACGCTGGGTCGCGTGGCACCTCGGGGGGCGACTGCTGCGTGAGCAGGGCACCGGCCAGGGCGAGCAGCGCAACAACGACGAGTGCGGCCAGCGCCCGGCGCCGCCTCAAGACGTGGCCTTGCCCAAACTCCGCCACACCACGACAGCCAGGGTCCCCACCCCGATAGCCGCGACGAGGTACGGCGCCGCGATTCCGCCCACCTGCGCGACGACGCCGCCCAGCCCCGATCCGACGGCCATCCCTCCAGCGGCAAACAGCAGATAGACCCCGCCGATGCGGCCGCGAAGCTCGTCGGGCACCACGCGCTGGCGAAGCGACGCGGTCACGACGCCCCAGACCGTGGCGTGCACGCCGAAGACCAGCATCACCGCGGCCGCGGTCCAGACGTGGTGGGTCAGCGCGAGGGCGAGCTGGGTGCCCGACTCCACGATCAGGCCGGCGCGAAGCAGAGTCCCCATGCCGTAGCGCCGCTCGAGGCCGGGGACGACTTTTGCTCCGATCAGGCCGCCGACGGCGGACACGGCGAGCAGCAGTCCGTAGCCGTGCGGGCCAACCCCGAGTTGTTCACGGGCGTACAGAACGAAGACCGCCATGGTCCCGCCGAACGTCACGTTCATCACCGCGATGCAGATGGCCACCAGGCGGAGCGTCCGGTGCTGCCAGAGCCAGCCCAGTCCCTCCCGGATCTCATGCCGGATCCCCGGACTCGGCTCGAGAGCTCGTTCCCGCGACACCAGGCGCATCCGACGAAGGAGCAGCGCGCCCAACAGGAACGATGCAGCGTCCACCCCAAACGGCACCGCCGGCGCTAGGACGAAGAGGGCCGCACCCAGCGGGGGCCCAATCAGCTGCATGCCTAGCGTGTAACTGGCGTAGAGCCGGGCGTTGGCGCGCGGCAGTAACTCGGGCGGGACGACCGCAGGGAGCAGCGCACCGCTGGCGTTGCGCGACACCGTCTCCCCCGTGCCCAGCGCGAACAGGGCCGCGTAGATCACCGGCAACGTGCCCCGGTCGAGGAGCAGGGCGAGCGCGAGGCCGCCGGTGGCCGCAGCGAGCAGCAGGTGCACCACTACGAGCAGGCGCCGGCGATCGAGCCGGTCGACGTAGACCCCGGCCAGCAAGGAAAAGAGCAGCCAGGGCAGTTGCTGCACGAAGGCGGCCCCGGCCACCAGCAGCGGCGCGCTGGTGATGGAGGCGACCAGCAACGGGCCCGCCGCCAAGGAGATCCCGTCTCCCAGCGCGGAGATGGACCCGGCCGCGAACAGCCGGCCGAAGTCCGGTCCCAGACCTGCGCCGCGGCCGGTCGAGGGAGGTGCGGCGTCGGTCACACGAGCACGCTAGCCAGGCGCGGTCGCCGGCCGGCTCTCTACGTACGGTGGAGGGGTGCTCTCCCTCCTTGTCCGGCGCCGAGCGCTCGCCGGCGTCCTGGCCGCAGCGGTCGTCATCCCGGTGCTCGCGCTGACCCAGGCGCGCAGCGGAGAAGCACCGTCTGTGAGCGCCCAGCGGGGGTCCACGCCCAGCGCTCGGCCCAGCGGTCCGGCCTGCACCCCGGCGCCGCTGGAGGTGCGCGCTGCCCGCGTGTTGATCGTCGGGCTGCCTGGGGTGACGTCAGCAGACGACCCGCTCGCACAGGAGGTCGTCGACCTCGGGGTCGCCGGGGTGTTCCTCGCTCAGGGCAGCTTCACGACGATGGAGCAGGTGACGGCACTCACCTCGGGGCTGCAGGCGCGCGCCGCACGACCGCTGCTGGTCTCGACCGATGAGGAGTCCGGACGAGTCGCTGCGACCCGACCGGTCCTGGGCAGCGGGCCGTCCCCGCGCCGACTCGCGCGCACCGAGACCCCGGCGGACGTACGCGCTTTCGCGGCCAACCTCGGCCGCCAGCTGAGCATGCTCGGGATTAACCTCGACCTCGCGCCGCTGCTCGACCTCGACGACGGTCCGGCCGGTGGGATCGTCGGGGACCGCTCCTTCGGCAAGGACCCCGGCGTCGCCACGGAGTACGGCAAGGCGTTCGCCACCGGGCTGAGCGACGCCGGAGTGACGCCGACGTTCAAGCACTTTCCGGGGCAGGGCCGCTCGACCGGGGACACCCACACCAAGGCTTCGCTCGTCACGACTGATTTGGGCGCGCTGCAGGTCACCGACCTCTCGCCGTTCCAGCGCCTGATCGACGCTGGAGCACCGGTGATCATGATGAATCACCTCGACTACAGCGCCCTCGACAAGGAGCTGCCCGCGTCGCTGTCGCCGGCGGCCTACCAGCTGCTGCGGTCGATGGGCTTTCGCGGAGTGGCTATGACGGACAGCCTCGGCATGGGTGCGGTCAACCTGCGCTGGGACTTCCCCGAGGCCACCGTGCGCGCGATCGAGGCCGGCGCCGACGCGGCGCTGGCAACCGATGGCAAGCAGGCTCAGCGCATGCGTGACGCGCTCGTCGCCGCCGTACGCAGCGGCCGACTGCCCGAAGAACGGCTTAACGAGGCGGCCGCCCGCGTCGCCGCGCTGGCGGGTGCAGATCCGCTCACCCTGGCGTGCACGAGCGCCACCAAGGTGTCCTTCCCGAAGGCCTGATCCGGCCGCGGGTGCAGACTGGACCTACCAACCCGCACGAACCGAGGAGGCCACGTGACCGAGACCCTGACCGATGACGTCCTCGTCGGAGCCGTCGCGCACGACCTCGGCAACGACCCGTTCCCGGTCAAGGCACTCGACCACGTGCAGTTCGCCGTCGGCAATGCCAAGCAGGCTGCCCACTATTACTCCACCGCGTTCGGGATGACCTGCGTGGCCTATCGCGGCCCCGAGACCGGCTCGCGCGACGTCGCGCAGTACGTCCTGACCTCCGGAAAGGCGCGCTTCCTGATCACCGGCGAGGTGCACGCGGGGACGGCCATCGGCGAGCACGTTCGCACCCACGGCGACGGTGTCATCGACCTCGCCATGGAGGTCCCCGACGTCGACATCGCGATCGCCTACGCGCGGTCGAAGGGCGCCACCGTCCTAGCCGAGCCCGAGGACCAGACCGACGAGCACGGCACCGTACGCACCGCAGCCGTCGCGACGTACGGCCAGACGCGGCACACGCTGGTCGACCGGTCCCGCTACAACGGTCCGTTCCTGCCGGGCTTCGTCGCTGCCGACCCGCTCTTCCAGGCGAAGCCCGAGCACCACCCGAAGCGCTACTTCCAGGCGATCGACCACTGCGTCGGCAACGTCGAGCTGGGTCGCATGGATGAGTGGGTCGGCTTCTATAACCGCGTCATGGGCTTCCAGAACATGAAGGAGTTCATCGGCGACGACATCGCCACCGACTACTCCGCCCTGATGAGCAAGGTTGTGGCGAGCGGCAACCACCGCGTCAAGTTCCCGCTCAACGAGCCGGCCCTGGGCAAGCGCAAGAGCCAGATCGACGAATACCTCGAGTTCTACGACGGTCCCGGCGTCCAGCACATCGCGCTGGCAACCGGCGACATCGTGTCGGCAGTGCGAGCCATGACCGAGATGGGCGTGGAGTTTCTCGACGCCCCAGACTCCTATTACGACACCCTCGGTGAGTGGGTCGGAGACACCCGGGTGCCGGTCGGGACGCTGCGCGAGCTGCGCATCCTGGCCGACCGCGACGAGGACGGCTACCTGCTGCAGATCTTCACCAAGCCGGTGCAGGACCGCCCGACGGTGTTCTTCGAGCTCATCGAGCGGCACGGCTCGCTCGGCTTCGGCAAGGGCAACTTCAAGGCCCTTTTCGAGGCGATCGAGCGCGAGCAAGAGCGCCGCGGCAACCTCTAAGCGAAGGCTTCTTCATGGCTCACTACCGGAGCGTTGGTGACGTCCCGCGCAAGCGGCACACCCAGCATCGGCGGCCCGACGGTGAGCTCTACTACGAGGAATTGATGGGCGAGGAGGGATTTTCCTCCGACTCCACGCTGCTCTATCACCGCGACATCCCGTCCGCGATCGTCGATGCCCGCCCGTGGCAGCTGCCCGATCAGTCGCTGTCGGCCAACTCCCCCCTGCTCCCCCGCCACCTGCGGCTGCACGAACTCTTCGTGGGCGAGTCCTGGCACGGCTGCGACGCGGTCAACGGCCGGCGACTCGTGCTGGGCAACGCCGAGGTGCGGATCTCCTACGTCGCGGCGGGCGCACCCTCGCCGCTCTATCGCAATGCGGTCGGCGACGAGTGTCTCTACGTCGAGTCGGGCACCGGCCAGGTCGAGACCCAGTTCGGTCCGCTGGAGGTCGGTCAGGGTGACTACGTCATCTTGCCGCGGGCGACCACGCACCGGTGGGTGCCCACCGGTAATGAGCCGCTGCGGCTCTATGCGATCGAGGCCAGCGGGCACATCGCGCCGCCCAAGCGCTACCTGTCTCGCTACGGACAGTTCCTGGAGCACGCGCCTTACTGCGAACGCGACCTGCGCGGTCCGGGCGAGTTGGTCCTGGGCGAGGGCGAGGACGTCGAGGTGTTGGTCAAGCACCGCAGCGCCGCCGGCCTGACCGGCACGACCTACACCTATCCGCGGCACCCGTTCGACGTCGTCGGCTGGGACGGCTGCCTCTACCCGTACGCCTTCAACATCAGCGACTTTGAGCCGATCACCGGCCGGATCCACCAGCCGCCGCCGGTGCACCAGGTTTTCGAGGGCAACGGCTTCGTCATCTGCAACTTCGTGCCGCGCAAGGTCGATTACCACCCGCTGTCAGTGCCGGTGCCCTACTACCACTCCAACGTCGACAGCGATGAGGTCATGTTTTACGTCGGCGGCAACTACGAGGCGCGCAAGGGCAGCGGCATCGGGCAGGGCTCGATCAGCCTGCACCCCGGCGGGCACGCCCACGGGCCGCAGCCGGGCGCGGTCGAACGAAGCCTTGGCACAGAGTTCTTCGACGAACTCGCGGTCATGGTGGATACCTTCCGACCGCTCGAACTTGGCGAGGGTGCGACCGCCAGCGAGGACCCGTCGTACGCCTGGTCCTGGTCCGGCCGCGGGCCTACCTGACGTCTACAGGCCCAACCGCTTGGCGATGACCTCGTTCATGATTTCGTCGGTCCCGCCGCCGATACGCAGGATGCGGCTGTCGCGGTAGTGCATCTCGACCTCGCTCTCGCGCATGTAGCCGAGGCCGCCGAAGAGCTGCACCGCCTCGTCCACGACATGGTCGCAGGCGGCGCAGGCGGTGTTCTTGGCCATCGACACCTCAAGCACCGCGGCGTCAATCGCGTCGCCGTCGAGCCAGAGGTCGAACGCGGCGCGGGTGTAGGTGCGAGCGACGTCTGTTTGCCGGGCCATCTCAGCGATTTTGTGGCGCACCACCTGGCGAGACACCAAGGGTCGTCCGAAAGTCTCGCGGTCCTTCACCCACTGCACGGTGAGGTCCAGGCACCGTTGGGCGGTGGCATAGGCGTGCACCGCCAGGCCGAGTCGCTCGGACTGGAAGTTCTCCATGATCTGCACAAAGCCAGAGCCCTCGGCACCGACGAGGTTGCTGGCCGGAACACGTACATCGGCGAAGGACAGCTCGGCGGTGTCGGAGGCGCGCCAGCCCATCTTGTCCAGCGGCGGGGAGACAGTGAACCCGGGAAGTCCCTTATCGATGACCAGCAGGGAGATCCCGCCGTAGCCCTCGCCGCCGGTCCGGACCGCCGTCGTGACGAAGTCGGCTCGAATGCCGCTGGTGATGTAGGTCTTGGCGCCGTTAACGACGTAGTCGTCGCCGTCACGGACCGCCGTCGTACGCAAGCCCGCGACATCCGACCCGCCACCGGGTTCGGTCACCGCAAGCGAGCCGATCAGGTCTCCGGCCAACGTCGGCCGTACGTAGCGGTCGACGAGGTCAGGGGTGCCGTGCTTGGCGATGTGCGGGACGGCGATGCCGTGGGTGAACAGCGAGGCGATGATCCCGCCCGAGCCGCCGCCGAACATGACCTCCTCGGCCAGGATGGCCGAGTCGATGGCGTCGCCACCACCGCCTCCCACGTCGGTCGAGAACGACAACCCGAGCAGCCCGGCATCCGCGAAAGCCTTGTGCAAGGAGCGCGGCAGCATCCCCTCGCGCTCCCACTGCTGCACATGGGGGGTGATCTCCTTGGCCACGACCTGTCGGGCCAAGGCGCGCAGAGCGAGCCGCTCGTCGGTAGTCCAGCGGTGAGTCATGTCGCGCTCCGTCCGGGGCCGGGAGGTCCGGCAAAAATCTGCGCCAGGGACAGCCACTCGTCGGCGACCGGACCGGTCGTGATCAGGTCCGTGTCGTCGCGGTGCCGCCGCTGGGTGGTGAGCAGGCAGAAGTCCAGCGCGCTCCCCGTTACTCGGTTTACCGCTTCCTCGTCGCCGAAGGCCCAGGTCTCACCGGAGGGTGCGGTGACCCCGACGAAGACGTCCTCCGTCGGTGGGGTCAGCCCGCGGTTGACATAGGCAAACCCCCGTGTCCGGACGCCGAGGTGGCAGATGTGCCGCAGCCGGTGGGTGCCGGCTCGCTCGGCGCCCAAAGCATCGACGACGTCCTGACCATGCGCCCAGTACTCCATGAGGCGGGCCGTCGCGAAGGACGCCGGGCTCATCGGCGGGCCATACCAGGGCAGCTTGGTCCCGGCCGGAACGGCCGCGAAGGCCGCCACCATCTGGTCGAAGCCCCCTTGCCAGCGCGCCAGCAGGTCGTCCTTGGGCAAACTCCGGCGCGAGGTCAGTTGTCCGGTGAGGAACCCCTCAATGTCCTGGGCAATCTCGGGAAGCTTGGCGACGAAGGCGTCTGGGTCGGTGGCTGACAACAGCGCCTCCTCGTCCGACCCGGCAAGGTGGCTGACGGCGTCGCGCACATCCCAACCCTGCGCCGGGGTCGCGGCATCCAGATCGGCGTCCTGCACGTACGACCGCACGTCAGCCTGCTCGGCGCGCAGGTCGTCCAGCAACGGCGCGAGATCGGTAGCGATGTCAGCTCCCAGCGAAGGCGGACGATGTGAACCGACGCTAACCTAGCCAGGTGACGACGGCGGCCGCCCCACCCCGGCGCGAGCAACTCCTGGCGTCCGCGGCCGACCTGTTCGCGGCGCGCGGTTTCCACGACGTCGGCATCGACGACATCGGCGCAGCCGCGGGCATCAGCGGGCCGGGGGTCTATCGGCACTTCGCCAGCAAGCAGGCGATTCTGGAAGCCCTCTGCGAGAGGGGCATCACCTCGATGCTCGCTGACGCGCGGGCGATCCCGTCCGCGCACGCCGACCGCCGGGCAGCTCTCGAAGCGCTTGTCGATCTGCACGTTGACTTCGCCGTCGAGCGGCGCGCCCTCATCGGCGTCTGGGCCCGCGAGCAACGTGCGCTGTCGACCGACGTCCGCCGGGCGCTGCGCCGTAAGCAGCGCGACTACGAGCAGCCCTGGCGGTCTGTCTTGGCCGACCTGCGCGAGGACCTGACCGAGCCGGAGGTCGCGGCGGCGGTCACCGCGACCCTGACGATGCTCAACGCGACTGCGGTGGTCGACCCGCGAGTGCCTGCCGACGCCCTGGCCAGCCTGCTGCGCCGGATGGCCTTGTCCGCCCTGCTGGGCCGCTAGGGCGCCACGGGTTCGGTGCCGCCGCCGGCGCCCAACGCGGCCGCGAAGTGCTCCAGACGCACCTCGAGGAAGAGCGCCTTCGCCGTGAAGGTCACCGTGCCGTCGGGAGCGGTGCACGCGCACGACACCCACAGCTTGCGACCCTCCTTCGAGTCGACCTTCGCGCGCACGACGTACGGCACACCGATCAGCACCGGCTTGAGGTAGTCGACCTGAAGGTGTCGAGTCACCCCGGCGATCCGCACCACGAAGAGCAAGAAGCCCAGAACGTCATCGACCACCGTGGCGACCGCCCCGCCGTGCGCGATCCCCGGAGCGCCACTGTGGTGCTCGGCGAAGGTGTGCTCGGTGACTACCTCGTCGCCCTCGCGGCGCACCTGCAGGTGGTAGCCAGCGTCGTTGTCCGGGCCACAGCCCAGACACGTCGGCCAGTGCGCCGGAAGGTTGCCAGTGAAGTTGTCCTGCGCGACCGACTCGACGTATGCCCTGACGTCGTCGTCAGACACCGAGCGACCGACCGATGATCTCCTTCATGATCTCCGTCGTTCCGCCGTAGATGGTCTGCACGCGCGAGTCGGTGAAGGCCCTGGAGACGCTGTATTCGCTCATGTAGCCGTAGCCACCGTGCAGTTGAACGCAGCGATCGACAACCCGCTTCTGCATCTCCGTCGTCCACCACTTAGCCATCGCCGCGTCCTGCACGGTGAAGCGGCCGGCGTTGTGTTCGGTGACCGCCTTCTCGA
>JBKJLP010000291.1:0-2905 GCA_046596735.1 Mycobacteriales bacterium
GGCCGCAGAGGCGGAGCGTATGGCGGCCTCTAACGTGGTCGCCGTGAGTGATTTCAGCGCATGCAGCGACTCGGCGTAGCGTTTATTGACGATCAAATACCCATCCCGAAGCATGGCGACTTCGCTATCAATCGTTGCAAATTTGGCTGAAATCCACTTTTCGGCTTCTTCGTCCACGGGGGGCCTCTTTCCGAAAAACACAGCGCTGGGTCGCCGTTGGTTCAGTATAGGTAAATTGCGCTGGTGTCGGTGGTGTTTATGTGGGTGCGGGGAATGAGGGTAGTCCTGCAGTCGTTGAAAGTGGCTGGTAGCCTAGGTTGCCTCGCTACATTCGCTACGTTCGCTACATTCCTTATGGGGCGTAGCAGCTACTCGATGCCAGTTAGGTGCGCTGGACCGCACTGTTGGCACCCACGGGCACATTAATCCGCACACACAATCGCAACAGTCACACTGCGGCACGCTGCAGCCACACAACCCCTCGTCTATTTAAATGCTATGAATTTAATAGCTATACAGACAATAAATCCGCCGACTACAGCATGATTTGCTTTAGAAAATGCTGTTTTATCACTCAAAAACCCCTTCTAGACGCCGGGCAACCCTTTGGTGTGCGGTCTTCTGAACATTTGGCGTGGCGTGGCGCGTCTGCGTACCAGGCCACAGGTGCCGTTAAGTCCCGTAGCGTGCGCATGTTCGCCGCGTGGAATTTGTGGTCGATAGTTAGTGGTGCTACAAAGGGCTACTACAAGGATGATCCATCATGAAAATTACGGTTGAAGTCAGTGTCAAGGCACCCGTCTCGCGGGTGTGGAGCGCATACACCACGCCTGCGGACATCAAACTCTGGAACGCCGCTTCTGATGATTGGCACACCACCCAATCTGCTGTGGATTTGCGAGTGGGTGGCGCGTTTAGCGCGCGTATGGAGGCCAAAGATGGGAGCTTCGGCTTTGATTTCGCCGGTACCTACACAAAAATCGTAGTCAATGCGTTGATCGAGTACGCGTTCGGCAACCGCGTGGCGGTTGTCGAGTTTTTGCCAAGCGCTAATCGTGTCGTAGTGCGCGTTACGTTCGACGGAGAAACTGAAAATCCTGTGGAGCAGCAGCGCCATGGCTGGCAATCCATCTTGAATAACTTTGCTACATATGTTGAAGCGGAGCCCATCCAACACTAACTTGAGACGCCACGTTGCCTAAGTGGCCTGCCTGTACAGCGCGCACAGCTGCTGGCGTGGGCTGTTACGGTACGATGCTTACGCGTTGAGGTTGAAAAACCAACCCGTCATTTGGCCAAGTGAGATCCAACGGCTTTGTATTCCAGGGTGATGTCTGAGTAGTTAACACACAGGGAGCAAGCTCGCTGCAGGAGTCGAATGCTAAAAATCATTGCCTCATGGGCTGTTCTCGTGGCATTTTGCGTGCCGATTCCGGTGTCTGCCATGGACAAGGTGGTCCTGCAGTTGCGATGGGACCATCAATTTCAGTTCGCGGGGTACTACGCGGCACAGCTGAACAAATACTACGAAGAAGCTGGCCTGGACGTGGAACTGCGTTCTGCCATTGCCAAGGATGGGACCATCCTTCGCGCAGTGGATGAGGTTTCCAGTGGTCGGGCGCAGTTTGGCGTAGGTGCCGCAGATATTTTGGTGGCCAATGACGCGGGTTCGCCCCTCATGGTCTCGGCAGTCATTTTTCAACAGAGCGCCGCTGCTTTTTACGCCAAGAAGGGTGTGGCGCTGTCATCCCCGCGAGACTTCACACACTTGAAGGTGGCACGTAACGTCAATGATTTAATTGACGTGGAACTGCAGACTATGCTGCGGGCAGAGGGCGTAGACCCTGGCAGTATCAAGGCCTATCCGCATCAGCCGGGTATCGACCATCTGGTCAGTGGTGCGGTGGATGTTGTGCCAGGTTACGCCATTAGCTTTCCATTTGATTTGGAGCGATCCGGTATCGCCTACACGCGCATTGATCCCGCCTTTTATGGTGTCGATTTTTACGGTGACTCATTGTTTTTCTCGGCGCAATTTGCACGCGCAAATCCTGAGCTCGTTAAAAAATTTACCGAGGCCAGCCTCAAAGGATGGCGCTATGCGCTGGAGCACAGCGAAGAGATCGCTCTGAAGATCAGCAAGAACTTCCCACGCCGCTTTACCAGCGTTCCTGCGGATGATTTCAACAAGTTTCAGATCGCCGGCGTCAAGCGGCTTAGCCATTACCCGATTGTGGGGCTGGGCTACATCAACCCGGGCCGGTGGGCTGCCATGCATGCAGCCCTGAAGACCAGCGGCTTGGTGCATGCCAAGTTTGATGCTGAGGCGTTTGTCTTTGATCCGGAACGCGAGCAGTTAGCGGGTGTTGCACAAACCCGCTTTTGGATGTTAGTGGCTGTTGTAGTGCTCTGCGGCGCAGGCTTGATCGCATTTGGATTCATTCGGGTGCTGCGCAACAAGGTAGGTGCCCGCACCAAGGAGCTGAACTATGAAATTGCCGAGCGAAAACAGGCCGACGAGAAGCTGCGGCAAAGCGCTGAGCGCACGCGCCATATTTTGCACGCCGCCAAAGTAGGGCTGTGGGAATGGAACCTGGAGACCGATGCGGTCTACTTTTCGCCAGAGTGGAAGCAGCAGCTTGGGTGTGCTGATGACGAAATCGCCAATCGATTCGATGAATGGCAAAAGCGCATTCACCCTGAGGACTTGGCCTACACCCTCGCTGCGGTGAATGATTTTCGCTTTGGCCGCGCTGCGCGCCACAGTGTCGAAACGCGCATGCTCCATCGCAACGGCTCATGGCGTTGGATCCTGGCGGAGTCTGACCTAGAGCGCAATGAAAAGGGCGTACCAATATTGATGATGGGCAGCCACATCGATGTGACCGAGCGCAAACAGGCGCAG
>JBKJLP010000473.1:0-14537 GCA_046596735.1 Mycobacteriales bacterium
TTCACGGCCGTGCCAAGGTCCGTCGGGATGCGCTCCTGCCGCCGGTAGAGCTTGGCCCGGTCGCCGTTCCACGAGTCGAAGACCGCCTCCACGGCGAGGTCCATCTGCTCGCGTGGCCCCTGCGGGAAAGGGCTGCCGGTGCTCGATTCCACGATGGCTTTGAAGGCGTCGACGAGGGCGCGCAGGTCGTGCTCATCGAGGTCGAGGTCGTTACTCAGCCCCTTGGCCTTCTTCGCTTCGTCTAAGGCATGCTCGAACACCTCGCCGTCGACGCCGAGCACCGTCCGACCAAACATCTGGACCAGGCGTCGGTAGGAGTCCCACGCAAAGCGCGGGTTGCCGGACCGCACCGCGAGCCCTTCGACGGAGGCGTCGTTCAGGCCGATGTTGAGGACGGTATCCATCATCCCAGGCATGGAGAACTTCGCTCCCGACCGGACGCTCACCAGTAGCGGATCGCTGGGGTCCCCGAGGGTCTTGTTCATCTGCCGCTCGAGTGCGATCAGGTGCTCGCTGACCTCCGCGGCCAGCGCCTCGGGGACGGACCCGTCGGCCAGATAGGCCTGACAGGCCTCGGTCGTGATCACGAAGCCGGGCGGGACGGGAAGGCCCAGGGTGGTCATCTCGGCCAAGTTGGCGCCCTTGCCGCCGAGCAAGTCCTTCATCTCGCGGCTGCCCTCGGCGAAGTCGTACACGTACTTCGGCACGGGCGTCCTCCTGGGCGTCACGAAACGGCTCGCCGAGGTTACCGTCGCACCTCCGCCCGCTCGCGCACCGGCTAGAGCAGCGCGGAGCGGCGCAGCCAGCGCAGGGCAAACACTCCGGCGACCACCGGGAGCCCGAACGCGGCTACCCGGTAAACGCCGACGGCCAGCGCGGCCGCACCGAAGGGCACCCCCGTCGCCGTGAGACCGGCGACCAGGGCCGTCTCGACGGGACCGACGCCACCGGGGCTGGGCAGCGCAGCCCGGGCCGCGGAGGAGCCGAACAGCGTGAGCAGCAGCGAGACGAGGCCGACCTCGCCACCGACGGCGCGGACAGCGCCGTCGAAGATCAGGAGCTGGGCGCCGGTCACGCCCAGGGCGCCGACCACCAGCAGCCCGGCGCGGCTCGGGTGGGTGAGCACGGCCGCGACCGCCGAGCCAGTCGAGCGCAGATGAGCGGCCCAGCGCCCCCGTCGTCGGGGACAGATCAGGGCAATCAGTACAGCGATGCCGGTCAGTGCCCCAAGGCCTGCGAGCAGGAGGGGAGCCTCGCTCGGCAGGGTCGGCATCGACCGGCCCATGCTGACCGCAAGGGTCACGCCGACCAGCACGCCGGCAGCGCCGCTGGCGAGGGCGCGCACGGTGACCGCGGCAACGGCCTCGTCCGGGCTGAGGCCGGTCCGGGTGTGCAGCCGCAGCATGAGCACCGAGCCACCGAGGCCGGCTGGCGTGACGGCATTGCCCGCCGTGCACGCCAGCACAGCGGGCACGCTCCACCGGGTGGCCAGCGGTCGTACGCGGGAGGCATTCAGCGCCAGCACGGACGCAGCCAGCAGCAATCCGGTCCCCAGTGCCGCCTGAACGAGCGCGCCGGCGCCGGTCGCGACAAGCAACGCGAGCAGCCCGAAAGCTCCCAGGACCTGGGTTCGCGACGACGGCATGCTTGCTGCATCGGGCGGATGGGGCGTCGACTGGATACCCGAGCAGGTGACCTTCGGCTCAGTGCCGCGGGCGGCGCAAGACCGCGAGGCCGGCCAGCAACACGACCACCGATGCGAGCACGAGCGGGACCGGCACCCGCCAGCCCCGTTCGACGGCCGGCGTGGCCGTCGGTGCGGCCGAAGGCTGGGCACTTTGTCCTGTCCTGCGTAGGACGGAGAGCGGAGCACCAACCCCCTCGCTGCTGGTCAGCAGTGAGCGGCCTTCCCGGTCGTACGCGATGCCCTCGCCCTGTGGGCTAGGTGGCAGTGGGATGCGGACCGGCTCCCCGCTGAAGGCCTTGACGACGTCGCCGTCGCGTACGTCCCACTCGTAGGCCGCCGCATAGTTGCGCAGCACGACGCGGGTGCCATCCGGCGAGAGGTCGCCGCCGGTGACGAGGGAGACCGCGGCCTCCGCGACCAAGTGAAGGGGGTTGACCAGTCCACCGCCGCGCAGCGCTCCCTCGGTGGCATAAACGCCGGCGCGGCTGCCGAGTCCCTTGGTCACCACAATCACCCGACTGTCCGCGGTCACCAGCATCGCCTCCGCGTCGTGCGGCCCGTCGTCGTAGCGCAGGCGATAGCTGGTCGGGGTGAGGACCGTTGACGAGCCCGGCAGCGGCTCTGGCACCCGATGGACCAGCACACCGCGCTCGCGGGTTGCGCTGTTGTCGCCGATGTCACCGAGCCACAGCGTCCCCTTCGGGCCGCGGCTGATGTCCTCCCAGTCCCGGGCCTGAACGCCCTTGAGCCGGTAGGTCGCCTGCGTACGACACGTGCGGTCGAGGGCGAAGAATCGCGCGGTGTCGCCGCTGTCGTTGTGCGTGAAAAGCAGCCCCGAGCGCACTCCAGCCACCAAACCACTCGACTCAGAGATGGCGCGGTCCTGCAACGCGCACAACTCGCGGCCGCCGTCGTAGCCGCCCGCGACCAGAACGGCAGCGGTCAGGAGCTCCAGCACCGGCTAAAGCGGCCCAAGCCGCTCGTGCAGGTAGCGCTCGACGGCGTCCAGGCCGACCCGCTCCTGCGTCATCGCGTCGCGGTCGCGGATCGTCACGGCCTGATCATCAAGCGACTCGAAGTCGACCGTGATGCAGTACGGCGTACCGATCTCGTCCTGGCGGCGGTAGCGCCGACCGATCGCACCGGCGTCGTCGAAATCGACATTCCAGTGCTGGCGCAATGCGGCCGCGAGGTTCTTGGCGACCGGCGACAGATCAGCGTTGCGCGACAGCGGCAGGACCGCGGCCTTGACCGGAGCCAGCCGCTTGTCCAGCCGCAGGACCACCCGCTTGTCGACGCCGCCCTTGGCGTTGGGCGCCTCGTCCTCGGCATAGGCATCGAGCAAGAACACCAGCGTTGAACGGTCGACTCCGACGGCCGGCTCGATGACGTACGGCGTATAGCGCTCGCCACTCTCCTGGTCGAAGTACGACAGATCGGCACCACTCGCTTTGCTGTGCACCGACAGGTCGTAGTCGGTCCGGTTGGCGACTCCCTCGAGCTCGCCCCACTCCGCGCCGGTAAAGCCGAAGCGGTACTCAATGTCGACGGTCCGCGTGGAGTAGTGCGAGAGCTTCTCAGCCGGGTGCTCGAACAAGCGCAGGTTGTCCGGGTTGACGCCGAGGTCGGTGAACCACGCCAACCGGGTATCGATCCAGTACTGGTGCCACTGCGCGTCCTCACCCGGCTTGACGAAGAACTCCATCTCCATCTGCTCGAACTCGCGGGTGCGGAAGATGAAGTTTCCCGGCGTGATCTCGTTGCGAAAACTCTTGCCGATCTGGCCGATGCCAAAGGGTGGCTTCTTACGCGCGGACTGCTGCACGTTGAGGTAGTTGATGAAGATGCCCTGGGCCGTCTCCGGGCGCAGGTAGGCCAGGCCGCTCTCGTCCTCCACCGGTCCGAGGTGGGTCTTGAGCATTCCGTTGAACATGCGCGGCTCGCTGAAGGTGCCGCGGTTGCCGCAGTGCGGACAGGCCAACTCTGCCAGGGTCTTTCCGGACTGCTCTTCGAGGTGGTCGGCGCGAAAGCGCTTGTGGCACGAGGAGCACTCGGTCAGTGGATCGGTGAACGTCGCGACGTGACCGCTGGTCTCCCAGACCTCGCGCGCCAAGATCACGCAGGAGTCGAGGCCCACCACGTCTTCACGGCCCTGCACCATCGACTTCCACCACTGGCGCTTGACGTTGTTTTTGAGCTCAACGCCCAGCGGTCCGTAGTCCCAGCTCGCGCGCAGACCGCCGTAAATCTCGCTGCTCGGGAAGACCAAGCCCCGGCGCTTGGCCAGGCTGACGATCGTGTCCATGCGGTCGTTGCTTTTGTTACTCAAGGGAAGTGCTCCAGTCCGGCTGGCGGTCGGCGAAGCGATCAACCTACTCTCGCAAGATGACGTCACCCACGGTCGGACAGCAGGCACCGGACTTCACCCTCCAGGGGATCGAGGGTGGCGAGCGCCGGTCCTTCTCGCTGGCGGACGCCAGGGGCGGCCCGGTGGTGTTGGCGTTCTACCCCGGCGACGACACGCTGACCTGCACCAAGCAGTTGTGCTCCTACCAGGACGACCTCAGCCTGCTGACTGGGCTGGGCGCCACGCTGTGGGGCATCTCGCCCCAGGATCTGGCCAGCCATGAACGCTTCGCGACCAAGCGCAGCCTGTCCTTTCCGCTTTTGGCCGACCCGGATCGCGTGGCGATCAAGGCCTACGGCGTGGACGGGCTGCTGGGCCGGACCAAGCGTTCGGTCTTCGTCATCGACGGGGTCGGCGTCGTGCGTTACGCCCATGTCTCGACCCTCGGCATCACCTACCAGGACAGCGACACCATTTCTGCTGCCCTGAAAGCCCTCAGCTAGCCGCTGGCCCCGACGCCTCGCCCAGGGCGACCGTGTCTGCATCGACCGCGCGACGGGACGGCTCGACCCCCTCGTCAGAGACCAAGATCTCAAACGCGCTCGGCTCGTCTCGCCCGCGCGACAGCAACGGCGCCGCGTCGACCTTGACGTCGTACGAAGACAGGCTGCGGCGATAAGCACCCACGCCGATCCACTCGGTCGTGAGCACCCACGCCGTCGCGTCGTCCGCAGCCCGGCCCAGCCGACCCCGCAGGTAGCCAGGGCGGGCCGCGAAGGCACTCAGGGCCCGCTGGGCCTGCTCCCGGAAGGCGTCAGCGTCTTGCTCGGGTACCTCGAACCTCGTCACGACCAGCACGAGTGGAACGCTAGTCCCATGCCCCGTCCCGAGCCCGTCCCCCCAGCCACCGGCCTGCGCCGTACCGTCGAGCGTCGCAGCGGTCCCGTGCTCGTCCTGCTGTCGCAGCAACCCAAGCTGCTCGTGCCGGTGATCTCCATCGTTCTGCTGATCGCCGGGCTCGCCCTGCCTGGCCTGCTCGGCGCGGCGTTCCTCCTGCTTTTGCTGCTCCTGGTTGGCTGGTTGTCCTACCTCTCGTGGCCGGTCGTCGTCGGGCCGGCGCGCGTGGTCCGTGTGCTGTCCGTCGCTCTGATCGCGGTCCTTTTGGTGACCCGCTTGTTTTGACAATGGTTGTCATCTCCATCAGGCTGGAGCGATGCGTCACGGTCTGCTCCTGCTGCTGACGCTGGCCTGCGCCGCCACGGCCTGCGCGGCCCCGTCGACTGCCGATGGTCGGGTCGACATCGTGGCCGGCGCCTACCCCTTCGCGTGGGCGGCTCAGCGGGTGGGCGGGGACGATGCCCACGTGACGGACCTGGTCCGTGGCGGCGGCGAACCGCACGACGTCGAGTTGGCTCCGCGCCAGGTTGGCGCCGTCGAGCAGGCCGACCTCGTCATCTACCTGCCTCGGTTCCAGCCCGCTGTCGACGATGCGATCCGGGTCACCGACGCGGCCGCCCTGGACCTGTCCGGCCCGGCCCGGGTGCAGTCGGCCGGCAGCGACCTGGCGGACGCGCCGCGGGGCGGCATCGACCCGCACGTATGGCTGGACCCGGCCCGGATGACCCAGATCGTGCTGGCGGTGCGTGACCGCCTCATCGGCGTCGACCCTGAACGCGCCACCCGCTACCGCGCGCGGGCGGCGACCGCCGAGGCCGAGCTCGCCAGCCTCGACAGCTTCTTCCGCGAGCAGCTGCGCGGGTGCCGCCGGATCGATGTCGTCACCGCCCACACAGCGTTTTCCTACCTGGCCGACCGCTACGGGCTGCGTCAGGTCGGCGTCACCGGACTCGACCCGGACAGCGAACCGACCCCGGGTCGGGTGGCCAAGGTGGCCCAGCTCGCGCAGCGCCTGGGCATCACCACGGTCTACTTCGAAAGCGCGACGTCGACCGGACTGGCGCGGACGGTCGCGGACGAGATAGGCGCGCGGACCGCGGTGCTCGACCCGATCGAGCGGGTTGGGCCAGGCGAGGACTACCTGTCGGTCATGCGGCGTAACGCCGTGGCCCTGCACGAGGGACTGGGGTGCGCGTGAGCGTCTTCGACCTGCACAGCGGCTCGGTCAGCCTCGGCGGCCGCGCGATCCTGCACGACGTCAGCGTCCACGTCGACGAGGGCGAGTTCGTCGCGATCCTCGGCGCCAACGGATCAGGCAAGACCACCCTCGTACGCGCCCTCGTCGGTCTGGTGCCTTTGTCCTCGGGCACGCTGACGGTCTTCGACACTCCGCTGCGTCAGTTCCGCGAGTGGCCCCGACTCGGCTACGTACCGCAGCGGCTCGCGGTCGGCGGCGGAGTCCCCAGCACGGTGCGTGAGGTCGTGGCCTCCGGCCGAATCGGACGCACCAGCCGCTGGCGCCGGATGGGCCACGACGACCGGGCCGCGGTGGACCACGCCCTCAGCGACGTCGGCTTGTCCGATCGCGCGGGCGATGCCGTGGCCACCCTGTCTGGCGGTCAGCAGCAACGGGTGTTGATCGCCCGAGCATTGGCCGGGGAGCCAGAAGTCCTGGTGCTGGACGAGCCAACTGCCGGCGTCGACGCCGACAGCCAGGACACCTTGGCCGGCGCACTGGGGCACCTGTCGCGCGCCGGCGGAAGTGTCGTCCTGGTCGCCCACGAGCTCGGCCCGCTCGCCTCCCTCATCGGCCGGGCGGTGGTGCTCGGTGGGGGCCGGGTGCTGTCGGACGGACGACCACCGAGCCCGGAAGGCCACCACGCCGACCCGCGCCATGTGCACGAACACCCGCACGAGCCGACTCCGCCAGGACGCCCGCCCGTACTCAACCCGAGGACGTTCGGATGAGCCTGCTGGAGTTTGAGTTCATGCAGCGCGCCCTCGTCGCGGCGATTCTGGTGGGAATGGCTGCGCCGGCGATCGGCACGTTCCTCGTCCAACGCCGGCTCGCTCTGATGGGCGACGGCATCGGCCATATCGCGCTGACCGGTGTCGCGTTGGGCTTCCTGCTCGGCACCGCCCCGGTGCTCACCGCCATCGTGGTGGCCATCGCCGGCGCGATCACCATCGAGCTGATTCGCGAGCGGGGTCAGACCTCCGGTGACGTCGCGCTGGCACTGCTGTTCTACGGCGGGATCGCCGGCGGCGTCCTGCTGATCGGGCTGTCCCCTGGTGGGTCGAGTTCTACCCTGCTCGGTTATCTGTTCGGCTCGCTGTCGAGCGTGCGGCCTGAGGACCTCGCCGTGATCGTCGGACTCTCGGTAGCCATCGTTGCGGTCGTCGTCGTCTTCGGCCGCGAGATGTACGCCGTGTGCATGGACGAGGAGGTCGCGAAGGTCTCCGGACTGCCCGTGCGCTTCCTCAACATCCTGGTAGCCGTTACCGCTGCGGTGACCGTGACGGTCGCCATGCGCGTCGTGGGTCTGCTGCTGGTGAGCGCGCTGATGGTCGTGCCGGTGGCAACGGCGCAGCAGCTGACCCGGTCGTTCCGGTCCACGTTGATCGGCGCCTGCCTGATGGGGATGCTCGCGAGCGTCGGCGGTCTCGTCGTGGCGTTCTACGCCGACGTCGCTCCGGGGGCGAGCACGGTCGTGCTGGCGCTGGCGGGCTTCCTCGTCGCTGCGGGTGTCGGCACCGCCGTACGGAGAAACGCGTGACGCGCCAGCAGGCCGCGGTGCACCGGGCCCTGCGCCAGGTCGACGGTTTCCGCAGCGCGCAGGCGCTGCATGATGCGATGCGCCAGGCTGGCGACAGCGTCGGGCTGACCACCGTCTATCGGCATCTACAGGCGTTAGCGGACTCCGGCGAGGTCGACGTGCTCCGCACCGGCGATGGTGAAGCTGTCTACCGCCAGTGCGACGCAGACGCACACCATCACCACCTCGTCTGCCGCAGTTGCGGTGCGACCGTCGAGGTGACCGGTCCGGAGGTGGAGCGCTGGGCGACCAAAGTCGCCGGGCAGCATGGCTTCACCAACGTCAGTCACACCGTCGAGGTGTTCGGCACCTGCTCCTCCTGCGCCTGACCCCGGTCAGACCTGACTATCCGCTCCGCGCCACACCGTCTTGGTGTTGCAGAACTCGCGGATCCCGTAGGCGGACAACTCGCGGCCGTAGCCACTGTTCTTCACCCCGCCGAACGGCAACTCGGGGTAGGACGCCGTCATCCCGTTGAGGAAGACCATGCCGGCCTCGGCGTCGCGGACGAAGCGGTCCTGCTCGGCCCGGTCGTCCGTCCAGAAGTTGGAACCCAGGCCGAACTGCGTGTCGTTCGCCAGCAGCACGGCCTCGTCGAGGTCGGCGAAGGTTCGCACGACAGCGACCGGACCGAACGCCTCCTCGGTCCAGATGTCCATGGTCTCGTTGACGTCCCTCAGGACTGTCGGAGCAAAGAAGGAGCCGGGGCGGTCCAGCCGCTGGCCACCGCAGAGCACGGTCGCGCCCTTGGCGACGGCGTCCGCGACGAGGTCCTCCAGGTCACGCACTCCGCTCTCGTTAGCTACCGGCCCGACATCGGTCCCGTCCTGTGTAGGGTCGCCGACCACCAGCGCCTGCATCTTTTCGACGAACAAGCGCGTCCACTCGCTCGCCACCGACTGATGCACCAGGAATCGCTTGGCGGCAATGCAGGACTGGCCGTTGTTCTGCGTACGCGCGGTGACCGCGACGTCGGCGGCCCGCTCGAGGTTCGCCGACGGCATCACGACGAAAGGGTCGCTGCCGCCGAGTTCTAACACCGTTGGCTTGAGCATCTCGCCGCAGATCGCCGCCACCGACCGACCGGCGGGAGTGCTGCCCGTCAGGGTCGCGGCCACAACCCGCTCGTCCCGCAACATCCCTTCGACAAGATCGGACCCGATCAGCAGCGTCTGGAAGACGTCGGCCGGAAAGCCGGCCCTGCGGAACAGCTCCGCCATGTACATGGCGGTCTGCGGAACGTTGGAAGCATGCTTGAGCAGTCCGACGTTGCCCGCCATGAGGGCTGGGGCGGCGAAGCGCATCGCCTGCCAGAGCGGGTAGTTCCACGGCATCACCGCCAGCACAGGGCCCAACGGCTGATACCGAACGTAGGCCTCGGCCGCCTTCACGGCCCTGGCGTCTGCTGGCTCATCCGCCAGGAAGGCCTCCGCGTGCTCGGCGTAAAAGCGACAGCCCGCTGCACATTTTGCCACCTCAGCCCTGGCCGCGGCGACAGTTTTGCCCATCTCCGTCGTCATGAGCAGCGCTACCTCATCCACCTCGGCATCGAGGATGGCCGCCGCGGCACGCATCCATGCGGCCCGGTCAGCAAAGGACGTCAGTCGGTAGGTCGCGAAGGCGGCTGCGGCTCGTGCGAGGGCCGACTCCACCTCCTCCGCGCTGAGCGCGTCGAACGTCTTGAGGGTTTCCCCGGTGGCCGGGTTGATCGTGGCGATCGGCATGCAGTCAGCCTTCCCGAGGGGTCAGGCGGCAATCATCGCGCCGAGCCGTACCTGCGGTCACGGCTGGCGTAGATCTCGCAGGCCCGCCATAGGTCGCGACGGTCCACATCCGGCCAGAGCACGTCGAGGAACACCATCTCGGCGTACGCCGACTGCCACAACAGAAAGTTGCTCGTTCGCTGCTCCCCCGAGGTGCGCAGAAACAGATCGACGTCGGGCATGTCCGGCTCGTCGAGATGGCGCGCGAGCATCCGCTCGTCCACCCTTGCCGGGTCGACCCGACCGGCGGCGACCTCATGGGCGATCGCGCGTACGGCGTCAGCGATCTCGGCACGACCGCCGTAGTTGACGCACATCGTCAACGTGAGGACGTTGTTGTCACGGGTCAGTTCCTCCGCCGTCTCTAGTTCGTTGATGACCGAGCGCCAGAGTTTGGGGCGTCGACCGGCCCACCGGACTCGTACGCCCAAGGCATGCATTTCGTCGCGTCGGCGACGGATGACATCGCGGTTGAAGCCCATCAGAAAGCGCACCTCATCCGGCGACCGCTTCCAATTCTCAGTGGAGAAGGCGTAGGCCGAGACCCACGTGACCCCGAGTTCGATGGCGCCCTCGACCACGTCGAAGAGCGACGACTCGCCTTCCTCGTGGCCGGCGGTCCGCGGGAGCCCGCGGTCCTTGGCCCAGCGACCGTTGCCGTCCATGACGATCGCCACATGGCGCGGCACGAGATCGGGCGGAAGGTCGGGCGGTCGCCGTCCCGAGGGGTGGGGAGTCGGGGGCCGAACATCTTGCCGCGAGCGACGCTTCATGCGCGCTCTACCAGTGGCAGGGAGCGCAACCCGCGCTCGAGGTGCCATTGCAGGTGAGCAGCCACCAGCCCACTTCCTTCGCGGCGCGTGCGGTCCTCACTGGCCTGCGCCTGGGGCCAGTCGCCGGTGAGCAGGGCCTGCAGCAACAGCATCGCTGCCGGGGACGGGGAGGCTGCGCCGGCCGGTCGGCAGGACCCGCAGACCGTGCCACCCGCGGGCACGGAGAACGCGCGGTGCGGCCCCGGTGCCCCGCAGCCCGCGCACTCGTCCAACGCGGGCGCGTAACCCGCGACGGACATGGCTCGCAGGAAGAACGCATCCAGCACGAGCGACGGGTCTTTCTCGCCCTCGGTCAGGGCGCGGAGCGCCCCGATCACCAACAGGAACAGCCGCAGCGCCGGCTCCTTCTCCTCGGCGGTCAAGCGCTCGGCAGTCTCCAGCACGGCTGTCCCCGCGGTCCATCGCGGGTAGTCGGCGGCAAGGATCTCGCCGTAGGACATGAGGCTCTCGGCCTGGTTGACGATGTCCAACGAGCGACCGACATACAGCTGCAGATCGACGTGGCTGAACGGCTCGACGGTGGCGCCGAATTTCGACTTCGTCCGCCGCACTCCCTTGGCCACCGCTCTGACGCGGCCGTTGCGCTTAGTCAGCACCGTGATGATCCGGTCCGCCTCGCCCAATTTCTGCGTACGCAAGACAACACCCTCATCGCGGTAGAGGGTCACGGGTGCACCCGTGGGTAGGGGCAGGGGGCCAGCACGGCCTCACGCTAGTCCGCAACAGGTCCTGCGCTGTCGAGGTCGGCGTGGCACGGCCACAGAGCCCCTTCAACCGGAGAGCATGCCTCATGCGCGACACTCGGACAGCTCGCGGCCCGAGGTGGGCGCTGCCGCCGCGACCGCCAGACGCCTGGCTGCACCGCGCCTGGAGTTCGGCGCTGCTCGCCGCAGCGGGGGTGGTCGTCGTCCTGCCCGGCTTACGCCTGGCGCTCGACCGCCCTGGCGTCGTCGCCTGGCGCATGGCGCTCGATGTCGCGACCTCACTAGCGGCGGTGTCCGCCGCCTACGCCCTGCTGGTGGAACACGTCGTCCGTGGCCGAGCCCGGGTGCGTTGGTTGGCCCTCGGATTCGGCGTGGCTGCTGCACCGTTGCTCCTTCGATCGCTTCAACTTGGCTCGGCTGTCGATCGGGGTGCGGCACTGGTCGCGCTGGCCGCCCCCGCCGCCTTCGCCGCGACGACCTTCGTCGCGCGCTCGCTGTGGATGGCCCTACTCCCGCTCACCCTGCTCGCTGGGCTCGGACTCGCCGTGGGTCAGCACCGACCGGGCGATGCCCTGTGGTGGGGCGTCGTCGCCTTGTGCCTGCTCGGTGCCGCGCACAGACAGGCACTGCGGCGAGCGCAGGTCTGGGTGACCGCCGGGCTGCTCGGCTGCGCGGCCGCCGCAGCCTTGTACGCCGTGGCCTCCGGCGAGGGCGCCAGTCTCGGGCGCGTCAACTGGGTCATGCTGGCGGCGTTCGGGGGGCCGGGCCTCGGCTTGGGCCTGACTGCGGCGTCGGGTTATGGCCAGCAGAGCCGGCGCTGGCACCAACTCGAGCGCGAAGTGCTGGCCCTGCGCACGGGCTCACCCCTACTTCCCAACCGCTCGGTGACTCCCGAGGACGACGAGGGGCTCCCCGGCGCTGAGGAAGTTCAGGAACTGATTGACCGCGGGGCCGTGCAGATCGCTATCCAGCCCGTGGTCGAGCTCAGTACGGGAGCCGTCGTGGGCTATGAGGCGCTGTCACGTTTCGGCGGCCGGATCCCCACCGACCGCTGGTTCAAGGCGGCGAGCCGATACGGGTTGAGCGGGGCGCTGGAGCGGATCACGCTGAGCAAGGCGCTCACGCTGCTCGACAGCCTGCCAGCCGACGAGTTCCTCGCCGTCAACATCTCGCCTGCCGCGTTAGCGGATGAGGTCGTGATCGCGCTGCTTTCGGGCGCCGATCTGTCACGGGTGGTCGTGGAGATCACCGAGCACGAGGCGGTGTCTGACTACGACTTCGCCCGCCGCACCCTGGGCGCGCTGCGGTCCCGCCGAGCGCGGATCGCCGTCGACGACACCGGGGCTGGGTTCGCCAGCCTGCGGCACGTCCTCATGCTGCAGCCCGAACTCATCAAACTCGACACCAGCCTCACGCGAGGGATCGAACGGGACGAAAAGCAGCAGGCATTGGTCCGCGCAGTCACGGTCTTCGCGGCCCAGGTCGGCGCGGACGTGCTCGCCGAAGGGATCGAGGAGCAGGCCCAACTGGACGCCGTGCTCGCGATCGGAGTCCGCTATGGCCAGGGTTGGCACCTCGGCGTCCCGGTCATCGCGACCGAGTGAGCCGCTAGAACCCCAACTTACGGAGTTGCTTCGGATCGCGTTGCCAGTCCTTGGCCACGGACACGTGCAGGTCGAGGAAGACTGGCGTGCCCAGGAGAACCTCGATCTGGCGACGCGCAGTGGAGCCAACGCCCTTCAAGCGCACCCCCTTCGCCCCCAGCACAATCCCCTTCTGACTGTCCCGCTCGACGTGCAGCGTCGCGAAGATGTCCAGCAGTGGCCGGTCGGCCGGCCGATCGGCGCGGGGGTTCATCTCTTCGATGGTGACAGCAATCGAGTGCGGCAGTTCGTCGCGGACACCCTCGAGGGCGGCTTCGCGGATCAGCTCGGCGACGAGCGTCTGCTCGGGCTCGTCGGTCAACTCGCCGTCTGGGTAGAGCGCGGGTCCCGGGGGCATCCGGGCGACCAACAGATCGGCCAACAGATCTACCTGGAACTTCGTCACGGCACTCACCGGGATCACCTCGGCCCAGTCGTGCAGCCGGTTCACCGCCAAGAGTTGCTCGCCGATCGTCTGCTTATCGGACTTGTCCGTCTTCGTGATGATCGCGATGACCGGGGTGTTGAGTTGCGCGAGCTCCTGGGCGATGAACCGATCGCCCGGCCCGACCTTGTCATCGGCTGGCACGCAGAAACAGACGACGTCGACGTTGGCGTACGTCTCGCGGACCAGGTCGTTGAGCCGATGCCCCAGCAGGGTCCGCGGCTTGTGTAGCCCAGGGGTGTCGACGAGCACCAACTGGGCGTCTTCGCGGTGCACGATGCCGCGGATCGCGTGCCGGGTCGTCTGCGGGCGGCTCGACGTGATCGCCACCTTGGTGCCGAGCAGGGCATTGGTCAGGGTCGACTTGCCCGCGTTGGGACGCCCCACGAAACAGGCGAAGCCGGAGCGGAAGGTCATGCACCAGTGTCGCGCACGCTCGGCTCGACCGTCGATGCGTCAGGTGCTGAGCGTCTCCCGCACCACACCGTCCGAGCCGGCAAGCAGCACCGGGACCCCGGCGCCGAACTCTCGCAGCACGGCCAGGTCTGCCGCACGCACCGGCCCGTCGGCGACGAGGGCTGCCGCTTCGAACGTGCGGACCCCGCTGGACGCCGCCGCGGCGACAGCCGCTCGCAGCGCCGAGGTGGTCAGCGTGACATCGGCGTTCTCCACCGTTGCCGCTGCGTAGGTCCGGCCGTCCGTGTCGCGTAGGGCGGCTCCCTCGGCGATGCCGGTGTGCGGCGCGTGCGCGCGCAGTCGGGCACCCCTGGCCAGCGTCACGATCTTGGCGTCCTCAGCCGACAGCTCGGTCATCGCGAGCGCCCCTTGGTCTGCGCCGGCCCCGGCAGCTGGCCGGGCGCGCCCTCGGCGCGCTGCACGAGCACCGTCCCGATCTGGTTGCGTCGGCCCTTGCTGCTCTCGGCGACCAGGATCAGGCCCCCGATTCGGGCCGTGGCGCCAGGAATCGGCACCCGCCCGAGCGCCATCGCCAGCAGGCCGCCGACGGTGTCGACGTCCTCGTGCGGCAACTCGACGTCGTACAACTCCTCGAGGTCCTCGACCGGAAGTCGGGCCGTGACCCGGTGGGTGCTGCCGTCGATCCGCTCGACCGGCGGCGCCTCCCTGTCGTACTCGTCGGTGATATCGCCGACGATCTCCTCGAGAACGTCTTCCATGGTGACCAGACCGGCCGTGCCGCCGTACTCATCGACGACGACGGCGATGTGCCCGAGTTCGGCCTGCATCTCGCGTAGCAGCTCGTCCACCGGCTTGGAGTCCGGGACAAACACGGCCGCACGCATGACCTCCTCCACCTTGACCGAGGCACCGCCGTCGGACCGCTCCTTGCGAACCAGGTCCTTGAGGTAGGCCACACCCAAGACATCGTCGGCGTTGTCCCCGA